>JANNVO010000044.1:0-28048 GCA_031414475.1 Rickettsiales bacterium | reverse complement strand
CTTGAACACATTGGTTCTAGCGAAGATGTAGATGCAAAAATTTCTGCGATAATTAGGTTGTTATTTGTAAAAGAGATGATTGTAAAATTAACCCTATGATACAGTTGATTTATAAAATACAAGATAGCTTGCTGGGCAGAGCTTATATTGCTGCAATTAGGTTCTCTGATAAATACTTATTCTCACTGCTTGTATTGTTTATCAGAGTATGGATGGCAAGAATTTTTTGGTACTCAGGTCTTACAAAAATAAGTAGTTGGCAAACAACCATTTATTTATTCAAATATGAATATAAAGTGCCGATTATTCCTATTGAAATTGCAGCATCACTTGCAACGGCAACTGAGCTTACGATGCCGTTCTTCCTGGTTCTAGGCTTTATGACAAGACTTGCAGCGGTGCCTTTGATCTGTATGATAGTTGTTATTCAATTTACATATCTTGATTTAATTGAACATTTATATTGGACAGTTTTGCTTGCGACAATAGTTTTCTACGGTCCGGGAAGATATTCTGTTGATGGTTTGATTTGTTGTAAAAAGGAGTTAAAAAATAGTTGATCTGTGGCCGGGGCTCAGCTAGCAAAAGGAGATCCTGAAACAAGTTCAGGATGACAAATACTACGTGTCATGCCGGGCTCGATCCGGCATCTCAGGCAGCGGAAAGAGATCTCTTAGACAAGGGGCATGTGTAAGCTTCACGCAAGCTTACGGTGACTTTTATCGTGCCAAGGAATCAACTAATCTTTGAGCAGCTTCTGGGATCTTGTTTGCGGCCTGCAGTGAGGTTACTGATGCAACTATTTGTCTGATTAATTCAGAATATTGTTGTGCTGTTAGCACATAATCAGTTTTGGTATATGAATTAGCTGTTTTTTCAGTAACATTTACAGTTGCTCTTAGTGCATCAATAGCTTCAAATAGGTTCGTTTTTTGGGTGCGAAGTCTTGCCTGCTCACCACGAATATTAGTTAAGGCAGATTGAAAAACGTCAAGTGCGATGGCCCTATCCTTAAAGGTTGCAAGTGATGTGGCCGCAACATTTTCAAAGACTGTGAATAGACTTATCAAAGCAGCTGGTCCTGTTCCCAGATCGTCTAAGGTCGCCTGAAATTCAGCAGCTGTTGCAGTAGATAAAGTCGGAGCACCACCCTGCAGGCTCAAATAATTGGTAAAGTCGGGTATCATAAAACTAAGGCCATCAGAAAATATGGCTGGTCTTGCAGTGCGCGCTGCAACAAGAGCTGCTCCTATTTGTGGTGTAGTCATTGCTCCCCCGCTTCCAGTTCCTTGGTTAGCGGCACTGTTGCCTATCAAATTTTCGTTATCTTGCAGTGCTAGTGTTAATTCCGCTTGAGTAGCATAATGTGCAGATCTAGTAAAATCTTGAGCAAGCCATTCGTTCACAGCGTGGGCAAGGGATGTTCTATATATCCTATTATTACTAATATTTCGTATGGATATCGTTTGAGTACTAGAAGTATCGACACCAACTTGCACGTTTATTTCTTTTGCACCACCGCCAAGTAATTCTTTACCATCAAATCTTGCCGAGCTAATTAAGATATCAATCTGAGCACGGACACTATTTATATGTTTTTGTAATACCGCAACTTTATCATCAGATAGTACTCCAACAGTCGCAATGGTAATTATCCCTTGTTGTAAAAAAGAAGAAATCGAGTCTAAATAATTTTCTGTAATATTAACTGCGTTTACAGAATAGGAAGTAGATTGAGCAATTGCGCCAAGGAAAAATTCTCTATCGCGTAAAGAGTTTCCAAGGAAAGCGTCTACTACTGCAACATTCTTATTATCACCGGAGACCAGGCTTTCACCAAGCGTACCTACTTCTCTGCTTGCCGCACTTACTTCGCGTGAGACAAGTCCTGTTAGGTCGTTAGTAAGAGTTAAAGGCATAAAATTAATTGTATTTGTTGTATCAAAATTAAACTTAGAGAAGCAAATATCGTGCCATAAACTACACCGTCATGCTGAAATTGGTGGGCTTCACGTTCTTTTGCCAGGCCTCTCTTTATTTGTTGTATGAGAAGATCCTAGGCCAAAGGCAGGGCTTCGCCAAGTCAAGCTCATGATAACACCAGTTACCCTTTGAATCGCCTACTTTTAATCACCATTTAACTATATAGATGATTAATCTCTAAGTTCACTTTCTAAGAGCTTTTCTAATTTATCAGTAGTATAGGACTTTTCCTTAATGACAACTTCATTAGCAAAAATAGCTAGAACACCTTTTGTTTCAAGAATAGGTCCTTTCAAATTTTCAAGAGCATTTTTATTTTTTTGATAAAATTCTATAACCATTTGTTCTTGACCAGGATAAACCTTGGTCTGCGCAATAATTGCATTACGAATGTCTTCTTCGGTTATAGATAAGGCTTTTTGTTTTACATATTCAGCCAGCATTAATCCGATACGTACTCTCCGAGCTGCTAGATCATCAAAATATTTGACCTTTTCTTTGTCAGACATATTTTTTATTTCTGCATCATCTCCAAGTTGGGAGCTCTGTCCTTTTAAAATCTCTTTTTCTCTTTCAAGCAAAGAAGCTGGGATCTCAAATTTTAGGAGTTCTTCTAGTTTATCGAATAATTTCATCTTCATTAAGACAAGGATTGACTCGTCGTAATTGGAACTAATATTTTTACTTATTTGTTCTCTTAGTTGTTCGACATTCTCACATTTGAATTTTTTGGCAAACTCATCATCTATTTTTTGAGTGCTTTCTTGATGTACAGCTAGAACTTTTACTTTAAATTCAGATGGTTTACCAGCCAGGTCTTTTGAATGATAGTCTTTAGGAAAATCGACTTTGACCGAAACATCATCACCAGCCTTGCTACCAATTAGTTGGTCCTCAAAGCCTGGAATAAACGACTTGCTTCCTAAAACTAGCGTATGAGCATTGAGTTTTCCACCTTCGAATGATTCACCATCAACATAACCAATTGCATCAATTGTGACTTGATCACCTGATTTTGCCTTTGATTTTGTTTCTTTGTCATATGACTTAGAGAAGCTTACTATACGGTCTAATTGCTCATCGATATCTTTTTTTGAAACGTCTAGTACTGGTTTTTCAATAGATATTTTCTTGAAATCAGGCAAAGTAATAACTGGCAAGAGTTCAAATTTTAAAACGAATTCAATATCTTGTTTATCTTCGTTTTTAAAATCTTCGATTACTGGATCAAAGGCAATATTAAGCTTGTTATCTTTTACGACCTGTTTAATAGCAGCATCAATTTTATCTCTTGCAATACCATTTCTAATTGTGGGTACGTATTTTTTACGTAAAACAGCTAATGGAACCTTTCCAACTCGAAAGCCGTCCATTTTTGCGGTTTTTGCAACGTTAGCTAACTCAGTATCTATTTGTTTTGAGATATCGTGAACTGAAATGGTAACTTTTACGTGAAACTCGGTCTTATCCTTCTTTAACTCTGATATAATCATAATTTATGCACTTTAACATGTTACACTGAATTTTAGGATAGATCTTATCCTAAATTCGTATCTTTGAGATCACCTGACCAATCTGTTTAATTAAGAACTTGTCTTCATAGAATTATTCTGTATAATTTTTGTCTAATATTTTGCATTTTATGAATGATTTTTAATTTTAATATATGTATATTCGCATTAAAAATCATTGTAAACTACAAAAATTATACAGAATAATTCTGTCAGACAATTCTATGAAGACAAGTTCTAAGTTCTTAATTGGTACGGATGGAGGGACTTGAACCCCCACGCCTCGCGGCACTAGAACCTAAATCTAGGGCGTCTACCAGTTCCGCCACATCCGCAAAAAATTGTCCCTAAGTCTCTTAAACGTCAGTTTTATATAATCAAACACGCACTATTTGTCATTTTTTTTGCTGCAAAAAATACATTTTTCTCAAGATAGGGTCGCTATCTTATCAAAAAATATATATTTTTCGCTAAAAAACTGCATAAAATTGCGCGTATTTCTTATCCAAAACTGACGTTATAAAAGCTTAACTAAGGAGCTATAATACACGTTATAGAGTGTTTGTAAATCACAAATTTTAGTATGCTCATCGATTTTGTGGGCAAGATCACAATTTAACCCAAACTCAACAACTTGGGTATATTTATGGATAAATCTTGCGTCCGATGTCCCTCCGTTAGTTTCGATTTTAGGTATTATGCCGCACGTATCATAAACTATATCAGCAAAGCGTTTCATCTCTTTAGAGTACTCTTGAACAAAGGGTAGGGAAGTACAAGAATATTTCAGGTCGTGATCATCTGAGTATTTAGAGATAATGTGAGCTACTTTGGCAGCTAGTTCACTCGGGATATGTTTGTCATTGAATCTGATATTAAATTTTGTACTAACCGATGATGGTATAATGTTGCGCGCCGCATTCTGGCCTTCGATCGAAGTAATTTCAAGATTAGATTTCTGAAAAAATTCGGATCCAGAGTCGAACTCTGTTTCCATTAGACTTTTTAAAACAGAAATTAGGATTGGCATTGGATTTATAGCCTTTTCAGGATAGGCAACATGTCCTTGTTTGCCGTTTACTGTTAAGTCAAAATTTATACTCCCACGTCTGCCGATTTTGATTGTATCTCCAACTTCATGCTCGGTAGTTGGTTCTCCCAAGATACAAAAATCAATTTTTGGCTCAATATCTTTAATGTATTCAAGCATTTCTTTTAAACCATGAGTCCCATCGCCTTCTTCATCAGTAGTTAAAAGAAAACTAATCGTTCCATTATGGTTCTTGTTTTCTTTAAGGAACTCACTAACAGCGACAAGGCAGCAAGCTATAGCCCCTTTCATGTCTACAGTGCCTCTGCCAAAAACAAGATCATCTTTTACCTGCATTTGGAAAGGATCTGATTGCCATAGCTTTTCATCTCCTGGAGGTACTACATCAATGTGTCCAGCAAAACAAATATTAGGTGCTTCTTGGCCAAGAGTTGCATAAAGGTTGGTTACTTCTTGCCCTTTTGGACCAAATGTTTTTATCAAGCATTTGAATCCTAGCTTTTGCAAGTAGTCAGCAACAAAGTCAATTGCATCCTTGCCCTTTGGTGTGATTGACTTAAATGCAATCAGCTTTTCTAGAACGTTAAGTACATTCTCCATCATAAATCTATGTTTTAATTTTGGCTTTTAGGATACATATTAGCAATTTATTTTCTACAATTTTTCTCTAAAAGTGTGTATAATGACTGACTAGATTAGTCCATTATAGTATTAGGTGTTTAACTAATGTTCAAGAATTTAACTCAAGTATATTGTTTAATTGTATGTTTAGTAGCTTCTGTTGTGATGATGATAACTACTGGTGTTATGCTCGGAAGCGGGACAGAATTAGTATTTACAGAATACAAGTATATGAGCCAGTTAAACAAATTTAGTAGTGATAGAAAGTACATTGAATATAAAATGAATCAAGCTTCTTCCAATCACTATGATGAGAAAATTTCCTCTAAGGATAAAGAACAGTGGCAAACACTTAAACCTGAGCTAATAAAGGAAAAAAGAATTGCAGATAGAGAGGATTATATAAACGAAGTCAAAGGTAATGCCATTAGTAGCATCATTAGTTGTGTTACCTGGCTTATTACAGGCTTATTCTTCTTCATTATTCACTGGAGAATGTATAGATGCTCAGCATCAACTAAAGGTATAAAATGAAGAAGATTCCTTTTGTAAAAATGCATGGATTAGGCAATGATTTTGTTATTATTGCCGAAGAGATGTTGCCTCTTGCGTTGAATATGAAAGCTTTTTCCCAAAGAATTTCAGACAGAAGGCTAGGAATTGGTTGCGATCAGTTCATTACTTACAGAGAGAATCATGATTTTGTTAAAATGAGTATATTTAATCAGGATGGTTCAAAAGCCAGAGCCTGTGGCAATGCTTCAAGGTGTTTATCCAGACTGATCTTTGAGAAAAATGAAAAGCGAAATATTACGCTCGATATTGATGGTAGAAAAGTCTTGTGTGAATATATTAGTGCGGATCAAATTAAAGTTGATTTGGGTTTAGCCAGTTTTGAAGAATCATGGATGCCTCAAAAAGCGTCTCTATGGGATTTGGCTATTAGGCACTTGATTGAACCAAAGGAGATGATTTGCGTTGATGTTGCTAATCCTCATCTAGTAATATTTTCAAAATTATCTGACCAAGATAGAGAAGTGATTGGTAAAAATTTTCAGAATATAGATTTATTCAAAGAAGGAATAAACATTAGTTTTGCAGAAGTGAAAGACGATAAAATATATCTAAAAGTTTGGGAAAGGGGTACAGGGTTCACATATGCCTGCGGTAGTGGTGCTATAGCTACTTTTGCTGCCGCAAATAAACTTGGTTTTGTTTCAGACAGGGCTGAGGTTATATTTGAGCTAGGAAATTTAAAGATGCAAAAAACTGGTGAGAATATAAGTATGCGCGGTCCAGCAAGCTTTGTTTTTGAAGGAGAATATGTTTATGAATGACACTCATGAGGTTATTACTTTCGGATGTCGCTTGAATACATACGAAAGCGAAATAATAAAAGAAAATCTTGTAAAAAGTGGCATGCAAAATGTGGCTGTGTTTAACACTTGTGCTGTGACAAAGGAAGCAGAAAAGCAAGCAAGGCAAGCTATTCGTAAACTTAAAAAACAAGATCCGACAAAGAAAATTATTGTTACTGGTTGCGCGGCTCAAAATACTCCCCAGATGTTTGCAAATATGTCAGAAGTTGACAAAGTTATTGGTAATGAAGAAAAGCTTTCTCCTTTGCATTATACGTTGGAGACAGAAAGGGTAATTGTGAACGACATAATGTCTATAAAGGAAACAGCAAATCACTTGGTTCGAAGTTTCGAAGGAAAAGCTCGGGCTTTTATTCAGGTGCAGAATGGTTGTGATCATCGATGTACTTTCTGTATGATTCCATTTGGTAGGGGTAATAGCAGGTCGGTACCGATTGGAGTAATCGTCCAGCAAGTTAGAGCGCTTAAGGATGAGGGTTTTAAGGAAATCGTTCTTACAGGCGTAGATGTGACTGCTTATGGCGGCGATTTACCTGGTAGTCCGACATTTGCTCAAATGATTAAAAGACTTCTGTCTTTAGTGCCAGAGCTTGATAGGTTAAGGCTATCTTCAATTGATGTAGCGGAGATTGATGATGATTTATTCAACTTGATGGCTTATGAAAAAAGGCTAATGCCGCATTTCCATATCAGTCTGCAAGCGGGAGATAACATGATTTTAAAGCGGATGAAAAGACGTCACAGTCGTGAACAAGTTATTGAATTCTGTAAATCTTTACGCCTTATTCGTCCAGAAGTGTCCTTTGGGGCAGACATTATTGCTGGTTTTCCAACTGAAACTGAAGAAATGTTTGAAAATACTAGGAGCTTGATTTCTGAAGCGAATATACAATATCTACACGTATTTCCCTATTCCGAGCGCGAAGGCACGCCGGCAGCAAGAATGCCCCAAGTGCCTATGCATATTAGGAAAAAAAGAGCTTCAATACTAAGGGATGAAGGGCAAAAAGAGCTTGAGAAGTTCTTTAGGCAGAACTTAGGCAAAAAAACTACACTGTTAGTTGAGAAAAATAATATGGCTCACGCCGAGAATTTTATTCCAGTTAAGCTAGATGGAGAGTTTATTTCAGGTCAATTAATTGAGGTGCAGTTAACTGAATCTCACGAGAAATATATGTTAGCAAAGGTAGCATAATGAAAAAACTAAAAAATTTCGCAGTTATTGGTGGAGGAAGCTGGGGTACGGCTCTGGCTTGTCTAGTTGCAAGGGTTTATGGGAGCGCTTTGATATACACTCCGGAAGTGAATATTGCGGATGAGATAAATAATCATCATAAAAATAGTAAATATCTTGATGAAACTATTTTGCCCTCTGGGATTACCGCTACCACAAGTTTACCAGATGTAGCAAACTGTGATGTTATAATCCTAGCCGTACCTTCACATGCCTTTGAGACTGTTATTCAAGAATTAAAGCAGCTGAGGTTATCTTCTCAAACAGTTCTTTTGATTGCGACAAAGGGAATGTGCATGGAACCGTTGCAGTTGTTTTCCAATAAAATAGAACAAGAGTTTAATAATCCATATGCATTTATTTCTGGCCCTAATTTTGCCAAAGAAGTTGCAATCGGAAATTTTGCCTCAATAACTATTACTTCTAAAGACAAATCATTAGCTCGCTATATAGCTGATGACCTTAGCTCAGAGCAACTAGATGTTTCTATCTCCACAGATATTATAACTGTTCAAATTGCTGGGATTGTTAAGAATATTATTGCAATAAAAAGTGGAATTTTAATGGCTCAAGGTTATGGTGAAAATGCCAGAGCTTGGCTTGTAAGTAAAGGGCTTGAGGAAATAGCTATTATTTCAAGAGCTCTTGGGGGCAGCCAAGAGTCTTTAACTTTGCCTGCGGTGATAGGCGATCTCGTTTTGACAAGTTATTCAACTACTTCAAGAAATACTAAATTTGGCTATGAGTTTCACCAAAATAACTACTCGAAAGCGTTTCTCTCGAACTATCCGGTCCTAGTTGAAGGAGCATCGGCAGCAAAATTACTTCATAACTTTATTAGCAAGTACAATCTAGACTTACCAATGACATCGTCTGTAGCAAAATTAGTGTTATAGTAAATTCAGGTTATTATAGATTATGACTTTCTTTCTCTCTGTTGGTCCAATTTTTTAAATAAACAGAAGCAATATCTGCATCCTCAATTAGTATTACATTCTCGGCGTTTCTATGATCAGCTGCACTGGTAAAGTTAAACGATCCGGTAATAACTTTGTTGTTGTCAATAATCATTACTTTGTTGTGTGCTATGCCAGGCATTTTATCAAATCGTACATCTATTCCATATTTTAGCAACTCAGTAAGTACTTGTTGATTATCACTTAAATTTCCGCCATCAAGTAAAATTCGTACTAATACGCCTCTGTCTTTTGCAGCTTTTAGTTGATGAATAATACTGATGGATGTTAGGCCATAGGCTTGTACATAAATACTTTTCTTAGCTTTCACTATTTCCTGAGCTATTAAACTGCCGCAACCAGATGGAGGAGTAAAACAAACATTTAGGCTAGCTGTATCTCGATGATAGCTGTGCCATGTGCCAATTCCTACCATTTCTTCATAAGCTACTCCAAGGCTAATGCCAAGGGCGAGTACCGCAATAATTGAACGTATTGGTGCTTGACTAAAGCCAAAGAACTTCATCATGTGATTGATTGTCGATGGTTTTAATTTTGGTTTTCTCATTTAATAATTCTCTTTTAATCTATAGGACTTAGATACTAGGCCTTGGTGATTTTCGTTGCCAGTAAAAATTCTGCCAATAATTGGAATTGAGCCAACAACTGAGCTAATGCCATATAATTGTGGATTTACATGTCCGTATATGTCCATAAATCTTTTTTTGGTATCAATGGTACCTTTGAGTGTAAAGTCAAAATAGGGCCCATTCGCAAAACTGTTATCTATAGAGAGAATATTATTTTGGAAACTAAAAGTTCCATTCATTCCTAAAAAAGCAATATCTTTGTTACCACTAATCATGCTGATAAAGCCTGGAAGAGATATAAAAGAAATCATACGAGTCATAGTGGTAGCATCGTGCAACATAAAGCGTTCAAAAGTAAATTTACCGCTATGGATTGGAATAATATTGCCCAGTTTTACTTCTTTTCGGCTTGTAGTGAGATTTAGTGTGAGATTTCCGGCTCTCATTGAATTGTACATATCTAGGCCTCGTAGTAACGCACCAGCATTGCTACATTTGACAAGCCATTCCTCTTTATCTCCTTTTGCTGCCAAGAGTACTTCAAGTGACCTTGAACCTATTTTAGAATCGATATATCCGGAAAAACAACGCAAAGAGTCACATTCAAATTTTGCTCTTACACCATCGAGCCATATGTCATCTTTCAGCCTAACCTTTTCAATAGCTAGTACTAATTTGGTAGACCCACCATCCCTCTCTTTTTCAAGAAAATGGAGCATATCTGCTTCAGAGAGGTCAAGTATCTTACCAGTTATGCTGGCATCAAAAAGATTTTTATCCAGTACTATTTTTGCTGATAAATCAGTCTGTTTATGTTTAATTTCTTTAATATTAGCAGTAGCTTTATTTGAGTCTATATTAATTGTTCCATTTGTCTTAAGGCCACTTTGGCTTGAAACAGAGAAGTCTATTTTTCCTTTAGTGGGTTCTGTAAAAGCTCCAGAAATGACTAGTCTTGATTTATCATTTTTCTTTTTTCTAATTCCTAGCTTATCAAAATAAAGATCAAGGCCTGTAATGTCTGAATCTACAGCAATAAGCCCTTTAGAGTCCTTATTTGTGTAAGTAAAATCAGTTACTGAATTGCCACCCAGAAGACTTATAAAGGCTATTTTGTTTCTGCTATCTGATTTATCATTCAATACCTTGAAATATGTTTTTATATTGAGCTTGTGAGAGAATTCAGTTTTATCCGTTAGATTAAGTGCAAAGTCCAAGTCACTCTTAAAATTATTAATTTTTCCAGCTCCATTGAGCAACACTTTATCACCATTAAAAATCCCTTTTATACTTGCATTGGTCAGTTTTACATAATTTTCAAATATTGATAAAGATACTCCCGTTATATCAGCAGAGATGTTGTAGATATTTTTTGTACCAGGTTTTAGAGGAATATCAATATAGATATCAAGATTGGCTTGGCCGATTATTTTACGAAGATCGATATTAGCTTTATTCATCTCTTGATGTTGCGTATTCGAGATAAAATCAGTTAATCCAGTTGCTGGACCATGAGCCTTGGCAGTGATTTTTAGCTCTGTATTATCAAGTCCCTGCCAATTCATTAATATTAACCCTTGATATAATGATATAGCTGATGAATAAGCGTTGTTTATTTTGAAAGTAACATTTGAATCTACGATATCAATATCGACATCCATATTTTTTAATAAAGGCAGATTGGTATCGTAACTAAAATCAAGCTTTTGAACTTTTGCTTTGCCGAGTATGCTATCTTTAGTTAGTATTTTCTTATTGATATCTAATAAAAAATCTACCTCTGTTATGTAGCCATTTTTTATGAATTCTTGAAAGAATTTTACCAACCCATTGTCGGGAGCTATTTTTTCGAAAATAGTGTAAGAGCCAAGAGGTATATTTTTGCCAGTAACTTTAACTCTCCTACTATCTTGATCATTGCTAGCTCGTAGATAGGTTGAGTTATCGAAATTTAAGTCAAAAGCAATGTGGTGTGTTTGTGCTGATTTATGATGGGTGTAAGATATAAGGCCATTTTGGTATGGTTTATTATGAATATCCGTCAAATCTGAAATAACAATATTGCTAAAATTTAGTTCGGTAGAGTGATTATTTTTTAGAATGCTTTTAATAAATTTTCCAGAATATTTAGCATCAACAATTAATTCATTGTTGTTGTTTGTAATGCAAATCCTGCCAGGGTCCATAGTAAAATCAAAAGAACCAGCCGAGTATCTAACATGTACTTTTAAGTCCGAAATTAGCAATTTTCCATTTCTTGATAGAATTATTACCTCTTTTGAATTAAGAGTACCATCTTGAAAATTTAATTCAATTAGCTCTATATTTAAAAAATATTCTAAGGCTGTTTTGAGGGGTTGATTTAATTTTCCCATGTTGGCTGCCAAGAAAAGGCTGTAGAATGAAGCAAAGACTAAAATAATCAGTGCTAATATTTTGGACAAAATTCTCATCAACTAATTTGCTCTTTTGCTATAGCAGTCGATTATAGGAGTTTTTACTAATTTAGCTATATTAACCTGAACTATGGATAACAAAACAAATCTAATATTTACGTTATCCATAGTTCAAGTTAATAGTATTTCCACTTCATAAAGAATGATATTAGAGTTTTAATTTTACTTTTTTTGTTTTTAAGTTAGTCTATAGAAACTTAACTACAATCAATTTTTATGCGAATAACTTTTATTGGAACGGGCTATGTGGGCCTTGTATCTGGTGTGATGCTGAGTCATATAGGACATAATGTGACGTGTCTTGATGTTGATGAAAATAAGATCAAAATGCTTCAGGGTAAAAAAGCGCCAATTTTTGAACCAGGACTTAATGAGTATATTGATAAATACGCTAATACAGAGTGTCTGAATTTTGTTTATGGATACGATGACTCAATCAAAGATTCCGAGTGTGTATTTATTACTGTTGGTACACCACCTAAAAATGATGGTGATGCTGATTTAAGCGGTGTATTTTCTGCTGTCGCAGAAGTTTGTAAATATGTAAATCAAGATTGTATTATTGTAATAAAATCAACTGTCCCTCCAGGGACATGCTCAGCAATTCAGTCTTTTATTATCAATAATGGTCGCCGAAATCCGGTAGTTTCAAATCCAGAGTTCTTACGTGAGGGCTGTGCAATTAATGATTTTTTAAAACCCGACAGGATAGTTGTCGGAACTGAATCGAGAGAAGCATTGGAAATCATGCGTATGGTTTATGTACCCATTATAAATGACGGAATAGCAATCGTTGAAACTGATTTAACGACTTCGGAGCTGATCAAATATGCTTCTAATACCTTTTTAGCGAATAAAATTGCTTTTATTAATGAAATGGCTGATTTGTGTGAGACTGTTGGAGCTGATATCAAGACTCTTGCAAGAGGAGTTGGATTAGACAAAAGAATAGGTGAAAGTTTCTTAAAAGCTGGACCTGGATTTGGTGGCTCGTGTTTTCCAAAAGATATTCTTGCTCTACAAAAGTTAGCTCAAAAAGTAGATTCTGATTTTCTAGTACTAGACGCGGTAATTAAAGCTAATAGCAATAGACCAAATGCAATGATAAAAAAAATTATTTCCTCTATTGGAGGAACTATTGCTGGAAAGAAACTAGCTGTGCTTGGCTTGACTTATAAAGCTGGAACAGATGATCTTAGAAATAGTCCAGCAGTAGAATTGATTAACAAATTACAAGAATTTGATGCTTTAATTGTGGCCTATGATCCAGAAGGTATGGCAAATGCATCGAAATATTTTGAAAAATTAGAGTGCGCAAGTTCCATGATGGAAGCAATAGAGGGCGCAGATGCAATTATTATTGCTACTGAGTGGGAAGAGTTTAAGGCAATGAATCTGGTAAAAGTAAAAGCTTTGCTAAAGACCCCAATAATTATAGATTTACGCAATATTTTAGAGCCTAAAGACCTAGAAATGCATGGTTTTAAATACTACTCGGTAGGTAGAAAAAGTGGAAACTAGTAACTCTTCTATACCAAATCTCAGATTTATCCATTTTAGAACTCAGAGCTCCTATTCATTGCTTGAGAGTTCGCTAAAAATTGAGGATATAATTAAGCGTGCGTCAATCAATAAAATGACAAGTGTTTGCCTAGCAGATAGAAATAATTTATTTGCATCACTAGAGTTTGCTATGGCGGCTTTGGAGTCAAAAATTCAGCCGATTCATGGTGCGATATTAAATATCCTTTTTAGCAATAAAGGTAAGAAAGATTTCGCTGAGATTCTGCTCATTGCTAAAGATGAAAAGGGTTATCTGAATTTACTTCAGCTTGCGAGCTTTATATACACCAAGAATGATAGATCAATATGCAATCACATTACCTTCGAAGATTTATCTGAGCACAGCAATGGATTAATTGTTTTATCAGCTTATGCTGATGGAGTAATTGGTAAATTATTACTTGGAAATTCTTTAGATGCAGCGATTTATGCTGCCAAAAAACTTAAAGGAATCTTTGGAGATAGATTTTACTTTGAAATAATGCGTCATGGGTATGCAAGAGAAAAACAGATTGAATCAGAGTATCTCAAAATTGCAAGTCAGCTTGAAATTCCTCTATTAGCAACGAACCATGTATTATTTACTGATGTATCAATGCACGATGCGCATGACGTGTTATTATGTATTTCTCAGTCGGTTGTGCGTGATGAACAAAATCGTAAGCGAGTTAGTAATCAATGCTATTTTAAAAGCGTTGATGAAATGGTGGAGTTATTTAAAGATTTACCAGAAGCAATCGAAAATACAGTGCATTTAGCAACGCGTTGTTATGTCATGGCAGAAACTCGTCCACCGTGTTTACCAAATTTCTCTGATGGAACATTGTCTGAAGAGGAGTTGTTACGTCGGCAAGTGAGTGAGGGATTGGAGTTTCGGTTAAGTCAGAAATTTATTAAGGAAAAAACTGATCTCAGTAGGCAACAGGAAATAAAGCAGCAATATATACAGCGTCTAGAGTATGAGCTTAATGTTATTTGTACGATGAACTTCTCTGGATATTTTCTGATAGTTTCTGATTTTATTAAATGGAGCAAGGCGAATGGTATTGCAGTTGGACCTGGAAGAGGATCTGGAGCAGGATCAGTTGTGGCTTGGGTATTACAGATTACAGACTTGGATCCTATTAAATTTGGTCTATTGTTTGAGAGATTTCTCAATCCCGAGAGAATATCGATGCCAGATTTTGATATTGACTTTTGCCAAGAAAGAAGAGAAGAAGTAATTTCATATGTTAGATCTAAGTATGGCGATGAAAGAGTTGGGCAGATAATTACCTTTGGTAAAATGCAGGCAAAGGCTGTAATCAAGGATGTTTCGAGAGTCCTTGGTTTAAATTATAGAACCGCAGAATATCTAACAGAATTAGTGCCATTTAATGCTGTGAATCCAGTTACTTTAAGCCAAGCTCTTGAGGATGTAGCAGAGCTTAAAGTGGCGGCCTCAGGAAAAGGTTTGTACACTATCGATGGCGATAATGAATTAATAGAGCAGGTATTATCTACCTCTCTTATCCTAGAAGGATTACATAGGCATGCTTCAACTCATGCTGCTGGTGTTGTTATAGCAAATCAAGACCTGACAAGGATTGTACCAGTTTATAAGGATATTAATTCTGACATGCTAGTTGTGCAATATTCAATGAAGTATGCTGAACTTGCTGGGCTTGTCAAAATCGATTTGCTTGGTCTACAGACTCTTACAGTAATTACTAAAACTCTTAGATTGCTTGCAAAAAGAGGAATTAACATTGATATTGATTCAATACCATATGATGACAAATCAACTTATGAAATGTTGTCGCAAGGCTTAAGTACTGGAGTATTCCAATTTGAAAGTGTAGGAATGAAAAATGCTCTTAGGAAGCTCGGGCCAGATAATATTCATGATATAATTGCTCTTGGTGCATTATATCGTCCTGGACCTATGGATAATATTCCAACTTTTATTGCTTGTAAGCATGGAATCCAAGAAGTAGATTACTTGCACCCGCTACTTGAGCCGATATTGAAATTTACTTACGGAGTAATAGTATATCAAGAACAAGTGATGGAAATTGCTAGAGTACTTTCTGGATATAGTTTAGGAGCTGCTGATTTACTCCGTCGTGCGATGGGTAAGAAAGTTAAAAGCGAAATGGATGCGCAAGAAGAGATTTTTGTTAGCGGCGCAGTTAGGAATAATGTGCCAGCCACCCAAGCCAAATCGATTTTTACTACTGTAGCAAAATTTGCTGGTTATGGGTTTAACAAAGCTCACGCTTCAGCATATGGTGTAATTTCTTATCAAACTGCTTATTTAAAAGCTAATTTTCCAACTGAATTCCTTGTAGCTTCACTGAATCTAGAAATTGATAATAGTGACAAGATGAGCATTTTTTTGCAAGAAGCTAAAATATTTAATATTGAAATTATATCGCCAGATATTAATAAGTCTCATGGGTTATTTAGTATTGAGTATGATGGAGCAGAAAGATCTATAGTCTTTGCTTTTGGAGCAATCAAAAATGTAACGAACAGTTTTGGTAAAATCGTTGTTCAAGAAAGAGAAAATAACGGTGCTTTTAAGTCGATAATAGATTTTGCCCAGAGGATTGAGCCAAAACTAATTAACAGGCGTTTACTTGAAAATATTATTAAAGCAGGTTGTTTCGATAAGTTGCATCCTAATCGAAATGCTTTGATACAAAGTGTTCCCAAGATCCTTGCCTATTGTGCATCATATCATTTAGAGCAACAGTCAAACCAATTTAGTCTTATTTCGGTTGATGCAGTTAGCTCAGACGTGCTAGTCGATGCAGAGGAATTTCCAAGTAGTGATTTGGCATTTTTTGAGTTCGATGTATTAGGTTTGTTTTTAAAAAATCATCCATTGTCTGGTGTAGTAGAGTTGCTAGAGAGATCTGGTGTTAAAAGTTCTAAATATATTAAAGAGGAGTTGTCAGAGGGGACATATCAGCACAAATTAACTGGTGTAATCACCAAAAAAGATGCCCGTATGTCTCAGAGAGGTCGGTTTGTAACTCTAATATTATCTGATCCAGACGGTATTTTTGAAGTAACCATCTACAACGACGATGTCTTTAGGAACTATGCACATTTAATAAATGTCAAAGAACAGGTTGTAGTCACTTGTGATGTTTTTAAAGATAAAGGCGGCTTACGTTTGACCGCTAGCCGGTTTGCTACTATTGATTCTGAGTTGCAAGGTATGAGTCATGATATTAATCTTTATGCAGGAAACAAAGATGAAATCAAATCCATACTAAATGTCTTACAACAAAAGGTTAATCCAAGCAAAAACAATAGCTCTATTACGATATTCGTGCAAGCGGAAGGAGATTTTGTTGCCAAAGTTAATATGCCGAATTGCTTTTATCTTGAAGAACAAGATTTACGAGCATTGACAAAGTAAGCCAGTCTTGTTTATCACAAAGCTGGCTAATATAATCATTTGGCAGGTGTCTTGCGCAACAAAAAACACCTGTTGTTAACTACAATCACCAATAAGATCGATTGCAAAATCTATGCCGGCAGTATCATGACAAAAGTTAACGAACTGATAGATTGCTTCCTTTGAAAGGTTTATCGCATAATATGGATCAGTTAATTCGACGCCATTATCTTTGCAAAGCGGGGTGCAAGATGTTGGCATTGTATTTGCTGCAAATAACGCAAATAATACATCTGGATAATCTTTATCTGGAGCACACAATGTGTATTGTGAACCTATCTTGTAAGTGCTTTGCAAAACCTTACTTACAGTAGTAGCATAGAGAGGTAATTTCTCGGCAAATGCATGTCTTAATTCATCAGCTTTACACTCTACTTTGTTGAAATAGGCTTTGTTTTCAGGATCTTGTTCTGTAATTCTATGGACTATGCCATTTATTTGGTAGTACTGATGCAGTCCTGCGGATATCAAATAATTCGCACTCTGAGCATAATAGATATTTTTCAGTTCTCTATCAGCATTTCCTGTTAACACATAGAAATCATGTGGAAATATTAGAAACTCATCTAAATCAAGTCTAGGATAGAGAAGATTCTCTAAGTCTGTTGTACTTTCTCTAGTACTAGCTGGTACACTTTCAATAAATAAAATGTTATTCTTAACGACTTTCCATGCGTCTAATAACGGAAGTGAAAGAACTTTTTTAAAAGTTGCTGTTGGGGTATGAGTTATTTTCTCCACTAATCCAGTACTATAATAATGATGTTTATAATGCTTAATTAGTGACGTGCTTTTAGTTGTATTATCTTTTTCTTTTGTCATTAGTTAACCTTTGTTAGTTTAAGCTATCAAGAGATTATTCTATTCTCCTTAACTTAAGTGTCAATAAAAACTATTATACAAATTAATTTACAAATGGTGCACCTGATTGGATTCGAACCAACGACCTTCGCCTTCGGAGGGCAACGCTCTATCCAGCTGAGCTACAAGTGCAAACGACTAGAGTTTGTCAATTCATCAAAAGTGTTTTCAAAGCTTAAATAACTTTAACTACGGATAAGATAAACAGAATCTTTTCCCTATTTTCGCTAAAATATGATAAAAATCTAATATTTATCTTATCCATAGTTAAAGTTAAATATCTTTTTTATCATTCCTGCGAAGGTCTCAAGCCCAGTATTATTGCTGGTTTTCTAGATTCCCGCTTTCGCGGGAATGACATCTTTTGCTTCAGTGTGTCTAACAGACTTTGTAGACTTTTGATCGAGAGATGAGTTAATTACCGCAAGTGTGGGGCGAATGACCGGTTTCGAACCGGCGACCCCCAGAATCACAATCTGGTGCTCTAACCAGCTGAGCTACATCCGCCATACATGTGAAACAAACTAAAAGATAAACGACGTTAAGTCAAGGATATTTTGGGCTTCATAGTTTCGTAGAATTTCTCTTTGTATAACTTAGGAATAACATATAGTAAAAGCACTGAATTTTACAAATTAGTAAATTGACGCTATTTATTGCTTACTTAATTGTATAATAGACTTCGTTTTATCATTTTGTAGATTCAACTCTATCAGAATTTAGTACACAAATTTTTTAAGCTTAGGCTGGTTTACATAGAGCATCTATGTACGAGCAAGCTTATCTTACTATACTGAGGAATCTGAAGCTTTATGCTTCATCAAGTAAGGTAGTTGAAACGCAAGAAAAAGAATTGTAATTGGTAAAGCGCCAAATACCTTAAAATTAACCCAAGTTTCTTCTGGAAAGGTACGCCAAACAAATTCGTTAACTACAGCCATAGTAAAAAAGAACCACATAAATCTTATGTTTAGTTGTAGCCAGTGTATGTCGTTCTTCAATTGTATTGCAGTTCCAAGAGCGAGCTTTATTGCAGGCTCCCATTTAAAGTTCGTAATGAAAAAAGCAGAGCCAAAGATGCAATACAAAATAGTTGGTTTCATTTTGATGAAGGTGGTATTGCCGCTGAATAAAGTCAGGCTTGCTGAGACAAGGAGTAATACATTAGTAATCAAGTGTACTTTACTTACTTTTTGTTTAAGCAAAAGTGTAATTGCTGTACTGCCAATAGTGGCCACGAGAGTGTATAATGTTGCATCAAAAATACCGCCAATTTTATAGCCAACAAAGAAAGCTATCAGGGGAATGAATTCTATAAGAAGTTTAAGCATGGGATTTATTCGAAATAATTGATCTTAATTTCATAAAGCTAACAGTTATTAATATACTTGAAAGATAGAATGCAATTTGCAGGCCATTTGGTTTTGAGTCATATCCCATAGTAACGTTCAGTATTTTGCCAACAATACTTTCATTACTAACAAACCAAGAGGTATCCCAAAGTTGATCAGAGTAGACCTCTATCAAGCCAGAAGAGGTTAATATACCAGCTGCTTCGGCCGCTAGACCAGCGGCAATTAGGGTAAGTAAAATTGTTGAGATTGTAAAAACATATTTGCCAGCAAGTTTCATTAGGCCCAAATACAATGCAACACCAACAGTTAATCCAGCAAAAGCACCAATTCCTATTCCAATTAGGTATTTTGTGCCCTCTATGTTTTCTACAGAAGAAACGCTATACACGAATAGGATGATCTCTGCTCCCTCCCGAAGGATTGCTGTTGCTACCACCAGAACTAACATAAATTGACTTGTGAGCCCTGCCTTTATGTTTTCCGAAAGTTTACTTAAATCTCTTTTAATTTTTTTGGTATAGCCTTGCATCCAGACGACTGTCCAGCTTATTATTGCGGCTGTAAGAAGGATTACGCATGAGTCAAATAGTTCGTCACCAAGTCCCCCAAAACTTTTTGAAATTGTCCGTGTAGATAATGCAAATATTGCAGCTAGAACTATGCCAATTAGTGCACCAAGAACGATGTAGGTTCTTGAGTTGTTGACCGGTTTTGTAACTGCCATTATGACGCCAAGTAACAATGCGATCTCAAGACATTCACGAAAAACTACAATGGCTATTTTAAACATCTTCTTCAGTCTCTTCTTTGGCTATTTCTGTTACAATAATTTTTCCCTGAGCTGTGTCTTGGTGAAAATCACCAAAGAATTTATACTCACCAGGTTTTAGCGGAGCAAGGAGAATCCTTGTTTCTGAATTACCAAGGACAATTTTCTCTCTTTTTAGCTCAATACTTTCGAATTCTTCAATTGTTGTGTCTTGATTATGGACTGTAATAATGATCTTTTTGCCCGCGGGTAACTCTACCACAGACGGAGAAAACTTATGATCCTTAATATATATATCAACGTACACTGCATCTTCTGTTCCAAAGGCACTAGATGCCGTAAACAACGAGCAAGTCACAATTAAAAATGTAATAAACTGTCGCATTATTTATTAACCAAATATATTAAGTGCTCACTGAATTCTATAGTAACCAACGGTAAATCACAATAAAAATTAGTAATTTTTATCCACCTTCTTGACGTAAGATTTAGGCTGTAGATAATTTTATTATAGTTATCGAATAGATTAATGCCATCATTCCTATAATACAAATCATTAAAGTATAATTCTTTTGTTGTTTTTTTGAGATTTTTTTCATACTTAAACCCTGCCTATTTGGCCGATAAAATTTCCTACTAGAACGATATACTAAATTGACGTTTAAAGGGTATATTTTTTCAAATTGATATTGAAGAAAAAATGCTGTATGATCACAAATCCTAATTTTTAAGAAAAAAGAAAGAATAGTTAATGGCATTATCAATAAGAAACATTGCAATCATTGCCCACGTTGATCACGGCAAAACAACACTGATCGATAAAATGCTATCTCAAAGTGGATTATTTCGTGCTAATCAAGCAGTTAACGAAAGAGCCATGGATTCCAATGATCTTGAACGAGAACGTGGAATTACTATTTTAGCAAAATGTACAGGTGTTGATTGGAAAGGGACTAAAATCAATATTATTGACACACCTGGGCACGCAGATTTTGGTGGTGAAGTAGAGCGTATCTTAAGTATGGTTGATGGAGTTGTACTTCTTGTCGATGCAGCAGAAGGGCCAATGCCACAGACTAAATTTGTACTTGGAAAGGCGCTGAAACTTGGTTTAAGGCCAATCGTTGTCATTAACAAAATTGATCGTAGTGATCAAAGGGCTGACGAAGTACTTGACGAGATATTCGATCTTTTTATGGCTCTTGAAGCAACCAATGAACAGCTAGACTTCCCTGTAATTTATGCTTCAGGCAGAAATGGCTGGGCTGTAAAAGAGTTAGAAGATCCAAGAGAAAATTTAGATGCATTGTTTGATGTTATATTATCGTATGTTAAGCAACCGGCATCAGATATTAACTCTCCATTCTCAATGATCGTTACAACCAAGGAATATGATGCTTATTTAGGTAGAATTTTAACTGGCAGAATAGAGACGGGTATTGCTAAAATTAATATGCCTATAAAGGTTATGAATTGTGATGGGGTTTTAGTTGAAAGTGGACGTATTACTAAAATGCTCACTTTCAAGGGTCTTGAAAGATTACCAATAACCACGGCTGAAGCTGGAGATATTATCGCTATTGCTGGTCTTGAAAAAGCTAACGTTTCAGATACGATTGCAGCACCAGAAGTTGAAAAAAGTTTAGCCGCTCAGCCGATTGATCCACCAACACTTTCGATGTTATTTTCAATTAACGATTCACCGCTTGCAGGAAGAGAAGGTGATAAACTTACCTCTAGAGTGCTGAGGGCTAGATTGATGCGTGAAGTTGAAGGAAATGTTGCGATTAAAATTTCTGAAACGGAACAATCAGATTCATTTGATGTTGCTGGGAGAGGAGAGTTGCAGCTTGGTGTATTGATTGAAACAATGCGCAGAGAAGGGTTTGAGCTTTCAATTAGTCGGCCACGAGTATTGTTTAAAGAAGACCCAGAAACGGGCGAGAGATTAGAGCCAATGGAAGAGGTGCAAATCGACATTGACTCTGAATTTGTTGGTACTGTTGTGGAATCAATGAACTTGCGTAAAAGCCAAATCAAGGATATGCGTGAAACTGGGGCAGGAAAAAGTCGCTTAATATTTATTTCTCCTTCTAGAGGACTTATTGGCTATCATGGGCCATTCCTTACAGAAACCAGAGGCACTGGCGTTATGAGCAGAATATTCCATTCATATGGTCCATATTGTGGAAAAATTGAAGGGCGCAGAAACGGTGTATTAATATCGATGGAAGATGGCAATGCTGTTGCTTATGCACTATGGAATCTCGAAGATAGAGGCAGTATGCTGATTGGTTCTGGTGTACCTGTATATAAAGGGATGATTATCGGAGAGCATAACAGAGATAATGATCTGGAGGTAAACCCAATCAAATCTAAGCAATTGTCAAACGTTAGAGCTAGTGGTAAGGACGAAGCTATAAGGCTTTCTCCTCCAAGATTGATGTCACTTGAACAAGCAATTGCATACATTCAGGATGATGAATTGGTTGAGGTTACGCCAAAATCTATTCGTTTGCGCAAACGCTATCTTGATCAGAATGAACGTAAAAGAATGTCGAGAAAAGATTGACGTTCTAGTTTAAAGGATTTAACTTATAACTAGAAGGTTACTATATTTACTTATTAGCAACTTTGTAGTTCAGTTAATCACTATAGGTAAAGAAATGTCAAAACA
This sequence comes from Rickettsiales bacterium, assembly GCA_031414475.1. Taxonomy (GTDB): domain Bacteria; phylum Pseudomonadota; class Alphaproteobacteria; order Rickettsiales; family Rickettsiaceae; genus Megaera_A. The sequence continues at coordinate 5,591 of JANNVO010000044.1, read as the reverse complement.
GCCTGTAAGTCCAAACGTTCCGAGTCCGCCTGACATGTATACTCAGCTACGGGGAAAAATCGTTGATGGGTCTATTTCACTTGAGGAAATCAAGCAATTATACGAAAAATTTGATGAGATTAAGAAATCTGACGTCAAGGCCGAAGCAATTGAAGCAATGAATAAAGATCTTCATATAGACATTGCTAGCGATAAGTTCCATAGCTTTGCTTCCAAGTTAGTAGAAGTAGAAAAGCAGATTGTAATAGAGCAATACCCAATAAAAGACACAGATTCACCCGAAAAAAAGAACAGTGTACAGACAAAAAGATGCGCTGAGTATATGCGAAATACGTCTCTTGCAAAAAATGTTATGGTATATGAATGTACTAAAAATAAATTTGCAAAAAATATCTCAGACTCTTTGATAAAAGGTAACCCAAAGGAGGCAAAGCAGAGGTTGTCTGATCTAAAGATTCCAGATTTTTTGAAAGAACATTACTCGTCAATAACAAAGTTTTATAAAGAAAATGGTAATGAAGTAGGTGCAATGACTAATTTAACTTTTCACTCAGTATTGACGTCAGTTTCGCGGTATAGTAAATCAAGCATCAAAGATGATCCTAAAGGTATTAAACAGGCTGAGTTATTAATGTCCGCAAATACTGCAATTAAATCCGTCTATTCTTCTCCTGAATCATACAATAAACTAAAAGCGCAGATTCCTGAATATAAGGAGACTGTTAGTGCTAAACCAACCTTTAAAGTGAAAGCGGCAAACACTGTAAACTCTTTCGTCGATAAAGCTAAGGAATTTGTCGGTGTTAAAGAAAAATCTGCAGCACCAGTGACTCAAAATATACAAAATCCTGTAACGCCAGCTAGACCAAAAAGTAACGCGCCAGAAAAAGTAGTGCGAACAACAATAGATGTAGTACCGATTTCAAGACATAGATCGAATGCTGTACCGCTCACGAGTGGCATGATTGAGCAGGCAAAAGCTCTACACCCCGTGACTAATACTACTCCTTCGTCTAAGCCCATTATAGGCAAACATCGAGACCCACAACCTCCAGGGAGATAATAATTATTAATTACAAATTCTTAAATGAACATTATACATATTGTTGACGTTGTTACCCTAAACTTATGGCTTGAGTCGGCTGAGGCGATCATATTGGATGTAAGAGAGCCTTCGGAGTATCATGAGGGGCACATCAATGGAGCTATAAATATTCCGTTGTCAACGATCCTAGTAGGAATTGATCAAATACAAGACATTCAAGGCAAGAAAATTGTTCTTCAATGTAGGGTTGGTGGTCGTTCAATGCGTGCTTGCCAATTGCTACAAGCAGCAGGGTTCAAGCATGATGTATGGAACCTTGAAGGTGGTATAGATGCTTGGAAAGAAGCTGGATATAGTACCTTAGTCTGAAAGGTTAAACTATTTACCCTGAATCAAGGTCAGGATGTCATCTTGTAGGGAAAAATTTTGCATGTTATTCATAAAAAAGTATTTTGTGCGAAGCAAAATAACTTTTTTATAATAGACTTATTGACTGGTGAGCTTAATATTGTTATAAGATCTATAGTAAATTTATTGGTACTTGGGTAGCTTGTTACTCTTCGCTCACCTATTGTATATAGGCTTCGCTCCATCGCGCCTTGCCCAAATACCCTTGAATTTATTATATAATCGCATTGGGATGTAGCTCAGTTGGTAGAGCAACGGTTTTTGGTATCGTAGGTCGAAGGTTCGAGTCCTTCCGTCCCAGCCATTCTTTTAAATTTTCCCTCCATACCCTTTACCTTCAATTAGTTGCTGCAATGGCAAGAACAAAGGTACTGGTAAATTATTTGTATCAAACCATAACCATTCTTCAATTTTATGGGGTTCTTTATTCTCGATCATTTGTTCAAGCACATAATCAGCTCGCATAAAAATTGAGATATAATGCTTTTGTTCTTTTTCAAAGAAGTCGTTTGTTATAGCGAGAAACTCAGGATTTTGAATTATTAAACCGGTCTCTTCTTCCGTTTCTCTGATTGCACAGATTTCCATAGTTTCTCCGAAATCAAGATGCCCACCAGGAGGTCCCCAGCTAAATTCTCCATGAGAACCAATTCGTTTCCCAAGAAGTATTTCATGCTTAGAATTAAAAATTAGAACTCCTATACCAACTCTTGGCTCATTTTTCATATTTTTTCTCAATATAATCAACTATAGGCTTTGCCAAGTTCAAACCATAAAGCTGTTCAATTGCTACAAGACCAGTGGGAGATGTAATATTAATTTCTATCAAATATTCATCGATCATATCAACCCCTGCAAAAATAATTCCCTGACTTTTAAGATATGGACCGATAACATCTATTATTTTTTGTTCTTTTGGGGTGATTTCAGTTGCTTCTGCAGATCCACCAGCAGCAAGATTTGCTATAAAGTTTCCAGATTGTGGTATACGCCGCATGGCGGCCACGGCGGTACCATCGATCACAATGATTCGCTTATCGCCTTCATACACTTTGTGTAAGAATTTTTGAATGATTATGTGTTGGTGCTTTTTAAGAGCTGCGGTAATTCTTTTTTTTATATTGGCTATATTATCATAGTCTAAAAATTCTAAATATCTTCCTCCAAACCAATATAGCGGTTTCATAACAACTTGTTTGTGTTCTTTTATGAATTCTATTGCTTCATTTTGCAGTGAGCTAATAATCATAGAAGGAGGGATGAACTCTGCAAATTTGAAGGCCATCACTTTTTCGCTATGAGATCTTATAGCTGTTGGATTATTGATAATCAGAACTTTGGGATTTATTTTATCAAGAAGATATGTGTTTGTAATATAACTCATATCAAAAGGAGGGTCTTGTCTGATCAGAATAGCAGCGACATCGTCTAGATTAATATGAGACTTTTCTTCTAAGGTAAATTTACTTTCTTGTCCTGCATACTCTACAAGAGCAAAGTCACCTTTTGCAAAACATATGTTATCTTGCAAAAAAAGATCTTGCGGTGTGTAGAAAAAAGTTCGATATCCCCGTGTGCATAGTTCTGCAGCAATTAGAAGAGTGCTATCAGACTTAGTTTTTAAAGAGTGTAATGGATCTGCTTGAATCGCAATGCAGGTTTTATTATTTTTATTCACTTATTTGCTCGTAAGAAATGTGGTTAACCAATTTATTATAAAATAAAATTGTAAATTGAATTTTAGGTGCGTAAATAACGTCATATGCACAAATTTATTGGATATTGCCTAAATTGGTATTTTATGTCAAGAAAATGCTACCGTGTAAAAAAAAGATAGTCATACCGGGCTTGATCCGGCATCTCAGCTAGCGGAAAGGAGATGCTGAAACAAATTCAGCATGACTAAGGAAGTAAAAAAGCCCCTAGCATTAGTTATAAAACTGCGCTAGGGGCTTTAAAAATATTCTGTTCAATAGTTGTTAAGTCAATTGGCTTGAACTATCTCTCGGAAGTTTTATAGATCTGCAATGTTATCAGCATTAGGTACAGCACCCAATGCATGAACGTCTAAATGATCATCAAAAGATGTAATAGTACAGGGTGCAAGAGCGCCTTGAAGGTTCAATGTTATACCATGACCATTCGTAATAATAACTGGCCCAGTTATTCCCTGAGAAAAAGTCAATGTATTGCCAGGTATAATATTAATGGTTGGCATATTAGCACCATTAGCTACTACTGGCATATTACCACCATTAGCTACTACTGGCATATTAGCACCAGCGAATTCTACATCATTACCTGCATTACTATTTTTCATAATTATTTCTCCAAAAATTAAATTTGATCTAAAGTCTTGAGCCTCAACATGTTGCTAAAGCTTTAGACATTGTACTAATCTTTAATTAATACTACAAGATATTTATTTTATATTAATTATCATGAACACTTCTTAAGTAATGCTGCACCATTGTGAATAGTAGTGTATAATGAGATAAGGAATTGGCTGCATATGAGGAAATATGGCTAATTTTTTGAATGTATCTTCAGACGTTCAAACAGACTATGAAGACGGCTGGTCTTACGATATCTCAAAACAAGTAGCATTTAGACGTAAAATGGCGGGGCGCATGGGACGTGTTGCGGACCTTAAATCAGTTTAGGATCCGTATCATACAATTTATCATTAAATCCGCGTTTCTTTGGTATATGAGGTGTTTTTTTAAATTCAACAATTACTTAAAACGGAAATTAAAAAACGGCTTAGCCTTAATAATTTATCACACGGGATAACCGCAATTCATACGGTTTGTGATAACAAATGTAGTTTTCTTATTATAAAACATCGCTACTACTATCGCCTATAATCTTACTATCCGACTCAACCATATTGCTTTGCAACAAATCAGTAGGTTGATCTGAGATATAGCTTTTTAAGCATATATTCAAGCTAATAGCTTTATTATAGTTTTCTTCTCTCATACTAAAGTATAAATTGTCGAGAATATCTAAAGCCGTTTTACCGGAATTATTAACATGATTGATAGCCTTAGGGGTCATTTTAGAAATTAGCAATTCACAAATCTTAAATTTATACTTCTCTATAGCCATATGTAAAACTGTTTCGCCGTTATCACAATTTGGCATATTAATTTCCTCGGGACTCATATAAGATAGTAATAATTCACAAGTCTCAAGGTGACCGTTTTTAACAGCTAAATCCAGGGCTGTAGTCTGCCAGCAGAAAATTTTAGTATTAATAAGGTAGGGGTATTTTTCAAGCAAAAGTTTGCATATTTCAGTTTGGCCATTCCTGGCTGCTGTATGTAGTAATGTGTTATCAATTACTCTAATTTTGTTAACAAGTTCAGGACAAGCTTGCAAGATAACATCCCAAGTTTTGATAGAACCACTGTTCAAATACAAAATATACTCAACATTATTTAGTATAATACTGCTAATAACCTGTACACATTCCTCTCTCACAATACTAAAAAATTCCATATCCTCTCTGCTTTCTACTGAAAACCTCAAGATATTTGGTAAATTAAAAGGTGTTATTACGTTTAGCAAACTAGGAAAATGCTCTATAAACATTCTACATACTGCTGTATGGCCCTCCTTGGCTGCTAAGGCTAAGGGCGTAGCTCCAAAAGTAGTTTTAGCCATGGCAAGGTTGGGGTGTTTATCAATCAACATCTTAGACATTTGCTCATGTCCGTTTTCCGCTGATAAATGTAATAATGTTTTTTCAAATGAGTGCTCAATTTGGTTATGAAGTTCAGGATATTTGTTTAAAATGACTTCACCTACTTTCGTTAAACCTTTTTCAGCGACATAGTGCAGTAGCGTATATCTCCCTGCAAGACATTCCCTAAGCTTGATATAGTCCTTATCAACCAGATCAATAAAGAATAGACATACCTCTGAGTGAGCATTTTTAGCAGCTCTGATTAACATTGTTTGGCCTAAACCATCTGATTTGTAAATGGATTTAGGAGCCTTTTGAAAAAGTAATTTGCATAACTGCATATTACCATTCTCAGCCGCATAATGCATAGCGTTGCACCCCCGCATATCAGTAATACACAGATCATTCGGTATCATTTTTGCTATGAGCAACGCACAAATTTCAGTG
>JANNVO010000043.1:0-1762 GCA_031414475.1 Rickettsiales bacterium | reverse complement strand
CGATACCGGTGTCGGTGGCGACCCGATGGTGACGGCGGGCGCGCCTGCCACGATGGGCGGCGCACCGGCTGGCACCGCGGGCGCACCAGCGGAGGCGGGCGCTGCTGGCGCTGGGGGTGCGACGGCGGCGAGCTGTAGTGGGACGCCGCCGGTCTGTTCCAGCCTGAGCGATGTTCAGTGTGCGCTCACGGCGGGCTGCGCGGCCGCCACCACCCCCTGCGGTGGCGACCCTCAGCCGTGCGAAGAGCTCCTCTCCGCGCCGGCGTGCGCGCAGGCGGCGGGCTGCAGCTGGGCAGGATCGTGCACCGGCACACCGCCGGCTTGCAGCACACACGCCAACCTGATCGCATGCGGCAACGCGGACTGCTCCTGGACGCCCTGTGACGGCACAGCCACAGCCTGCGACGGGCTCGCCGAGATCAGCTGCGGGCTCCAGTCTGGCTGCACTTGGCAGTGAGGCCTTGATCACCGCAACCAGCTGAAGCTGGGCAGGCGCCGCTCAGCCCCGCAGCTCGTTGAGGCGGCATGCCGCCGCTTGCACGCTCTGGGCGTACAGGTCTTGGGCGGCCGAGCGCCTGAGCCAAGTGTCAGTTGGGCATGCGGCGACTCGGGGCAGCGACAGCGTGCGCGCGGTCTCGGGGGCCTGGGCGACGGCCCAACGCAGCACGTCGAACGCGAGCGCGGCGTGACCGGCTTCGTCGCTCGCGATTTGCTTCGAGACGCGAGCCTCCTCCGTGATGCGCGTCTCGCGAGCTTCGGCGTCGGCCAGCCTGGCGGCCAGGCCCTCGTTCAAACAGCCGTCGAGCCACGACTCCCTGACCAGTCGCCCGAGGGCACGCGGACGCGGCAGGTGCCAGCGCGGCGGCTGCTGCGACGGCCTGAGCACCAGCGGCGCGCCACCGAGCAGCTCCGCTAGTTGGGCCGCGGCTTGCGTGTGGGCAAGCTCTTCGTCGGCTGCCTGCACGGCGCGCGCGACCAGGCCGAGCGGAGCACCAAGCTCCAGCAGCTCGGTAGCGAGCTGCAAGAAGGCAGGTACGGAGGCGCATTCCTCGGCGGCGCGCCGCGCCCACAGCCCGGCGCGCGGGTTTCTGCGCTCGAAGGCCGAGCCGCGCTGCAGGCCCGCGCTCTGCGGTTCGCCGCGCGGGCCTCGATACGGTCGCCCGACCGCGCATGAGCCGGGCATCCCGAGCGTCGGCAGCAAGCGGGCCCCCCCGCCGAACGACAGCGCGGGCTCGAGGTACTCCCGCCGAAGGATCCAGCCTTGCCTGAAATACAGGTTGAAGATGAGGGACTCGAAGATCGCTCCGCTGTGCGCCGCAATGAGCGGCTCTTGGCCCCTCTCGAAGAAGAAGCTGGCACCGAGTTCGCCGTCGACGGCCGCGAACGAACGCAGGTCCGGTAGGTCCGCCGCGATGTGAGCGGCCAGCGTGACCTCGAGTCGCGAAAGCTTGACCATCGACAAGCGCAGCAGCGGCCCGAAACCGTGGCGCTCGACTTCGGCGCCCTCGCACGCGTCGTGGCGCTCGAGGTAGCGCGTCGCAAAGCCTTCGATACCCCACTCGAAGCCGCCGCGCGTGCCAAACGCGTAACCCAGGAACACGCCGCCGCCGGCATGCTCGAACGGCTCGGCGCTCGCCGGCAGCGCGCACAGCAGCGGGGAAAGACCCGCCAGGATCGCCAGCCGCGACCTCAACCCACTTTGAACCCGGTCACCCATCCAGCCAGGATACTCGACCTCGGCGCGCGGGCGGCCCGCTGCCGA
>JANNVO010000042.1:0-20025 GCA_031414475.1 Rickettsiales bacterium | reverse complement strand
GCCGATATTAAAAGAGATGGTCATGGCCGTCAAATAACGAGGCACTCTTGCAATTTTGCTTGTACTAAGGCTACTCCCCATGTAAGCCTGGCTAGAAAAAAAGATATAGAAAGAAGCTCTAATCTAAAAGGCCTTTTGTCTAATTCTGGAATGACCAAATTAATAAATATTGAAACAAAACTTAAGTTTTATAATCAACAAAAGTTATCAGGTTTTAGAGTATTTTGGCTTAGATTGATTGCTAAATACTATAGTTATAAGTTAGTTAATTTTGCAATAAAACGTAATTTTCTTTTTGTAAAACGCTTCTATGATAGAGAAAAATATATTGGATTAATGCTTGCCGCAATGATTGAAGATATGCTTTCTAATTTATCACCAATTGCCGATGTATATAAAAGAGATAATCCTGAAGCAGAAGAAGCTATAAGCTGTGCTGAGGCCTTGGCTAGGGTTCCTCAACAAGTAATAAAATGGGGGCATCTTACAACTAGAGCTACGATGCATGACTTATATCATGTCTATTATAGAGAAGTAATACCTTCACTAATTAACAGTTACACAACATTTACGACCAAAGACTATCAAAGAAATTACTCACATCAGAAAAATAGCCTTTTCAGAAAAATTTTATCCAAATTGGGCATAGCACGAAACAAAAATTCAATTCAGTTTACTGAGGTTAGAGACATTTAAAAAAATTATTCCTTGCCTGGGCTATCTAACAATGACGTCAATATAGGAACCAACCAAGCCTGAACTTAGATAGGCTTCGTATGCCTGCCCAAGGATCAGGGGCGGCAGGAGTACCGGGTCAAACCAGGGGCATGACCGACGTAAGAGTTATCCTGAACTTGATTCAGGTTAATATATACTTCTAAAAATAGTTAGTACCATTTTTCCATTTTGCCCATAAATAGGGGTTTTATTAATACTTATCATTACAGGAGTAGAATCTAGAGCAACAAATTCTTCAAACACAACTATAGATTCATTATTTCTAAGCGTTTCTAAATCCTCTTCATGACATTTTTTGGCTATTTTAGGAAATAAATCATATATATTTTTCCCTTCAAAATCACTTACAACGCCTCCAAGCCTCCAAGCCGCTCGATTATTGAGGCGCAAGATAGTATTGTTCTCATCTTTAAATAAGATTTTAAGTGGCAAATTATTAAACAATGCCCGGAGCATCTCTTCTTTTTTTTCTAAAACTAGACCTACAGTACGCGTTATAGTATCAGAAATTAATTGTAGCTCTTGTGCACTTTCTAAATTTCGGAAAGCTTCTTGATCTTTAAGGTTGTAGGTAGGATCATTTATATGTAGTGTGGTTACTTTATCTAGATAGTTATTTGCCTTAGAATCTAAGATGTTATCTATACTAATAGAAATGCCATATTCCTTAAATACACCCAAATAATTTGCTAATCTTATTATTCCTATTTCACTTTTTCCAGTCTCCCATACTTTGATTGTATTTGCAGAAATATTGTATTTTTTCTCAATCTCTTGCCTACTAACGCCTATTAATTTCCTGGCCCTACGAAGGCGTTGCCCTATAATATCTAATGTCATAATATAATTTTATATGTAATGTTTTAAACAATTCAGATAAGATATTACCACACCACATCGTTTTTTGGTACTGTTTTACCAAAAATCTCTTGTTTTTATGTTATTTATCGTGTTTAAGTATACAGGTCTTAAGTTTTAAACCATAAATTAAATCTTGCTTTATTAACAACTCTTTAGAAAGATATCTTCATGACAAAAAATAAGCAGATAAATGAATTATTGGCACTTGAACTAGCGTTTGAAACGTTAGAAAATGCTTTGGGAGACTACCTACTACTCTTAGAATTAAAGGCCATTACAAAAATCAATGATCCGCCTTATGTAAAAGAACTTAGGCACTTACTCGATCGTTATGCAGAACATTTTGATAAACTATTGAGTGACCATAAAGTTAACATGGCCCGTGATATAACAGAACTTACAAGGTCTTTGTTGGCTGATTTGGAAAAACAAAAGTCAACACCTACTAAACATTAATTTTGTACTGTTCTACTTTGATAACCAATTAGCGTAAATAATCAAAAAATAATTTTATATGCTAAACTCTGAGTTTCCAAAAATTATGAAAAAACAACTTGTCTTTCTTGCCTCACCTATGTCTTTAGTTTATACATAATCTATAACTGATACCCACCACCTCTTTGGCTAAGCGGCTTAAAAGGCGTGTTACTTTTTACCCGATCAACTTTTGGTGCTTGGGATTCAACTTTTGCTAATTTCGTTACTCTTAAATCAACTCGCTCAATATTATTCATAATATTTTCAGCTAGAACCTTATCAGTAGCATTATAACTTTTTATATTCGTTAACAAACATTTTTTGATAAGACCCATCATTAAAGCAGCATCCTTTTCAGAGTTGTATTTTAAGGTAATCAACGGTTTAAGATCTTTCAACACTTTATTATTTGGCGACTGCGTATTTACTAATTTCACGATGTCTTCAATATCCTTTCTAACAGCCTTTACCTCATATTTTCTGCCACCTGTTGCTACAATTTTATCTAAAATATTATCAAGAACCTTTTGATAACTTGCCCCTTTACTATTAAAAAATATGGAATGCTTTTTAATATCGGAAGCTATTTCTGAATGTTGCGCCTTCTTTACGGTATCATATATACTCTCTACAGAATCAGCCTTACTAACCGCTTCTATCAAATTTTTTACAGCTACCTTGCGCTCCTTAGATAGTGAATTGGATTTATCATCTTGATAATCTGTAATTGAAGCTATAATATTCTTCTTTATTAATTCTAAATTCTTATCATTTGGCGCAAGAGCTATTCTTTCTTGCGGACTTAGCATCCTTAAAGTATCTTTATCAGTTTTTTGTCTCCAGAACTCTAAATATTCTGGTTTCATATCTTCTGTACGCATTGTTATTTCTGAAGTAGCAGATTTGGTTCCCTTAGCTAATACACTTGCCTGTACCTCTGCTGACTTACTTGCAACGCCTAAATCTGAACCTTTGAGCATTGCACTAGATTTTTGAGCTTTGGTTAGCTGCTCTTCATAAGACAGCATTGATCTATTAGCTTTTGCTCCTTGGACTTTTTCTAATTTTTCTTTTAGTCCTGGGTTTTTTGTAAATAACTCAGTTTTAATTTTATCTTTATCACCAGAATGTTGTGCACTCAAATCTTTCCATATATCTGAAAATTCTTTATTCCACTTTTTGTGTAACTCTTTTACTTTTTCTGGAGTGTCTTTATCTTGCGCTTTTATTCCCGATTGTTTTAATAATACGAAAGCTTGTCGCAAATCCCCTTCTAATTGTTTTCCCTGAACAGAGCCGAGATTCTCTTGTTCAAGATGCTGGTGATATTTCTTAAGTAGTTTTTTACCAGAATAAGTAACTGACTTACCAGTCGATGCTTGAAGTTTCTTTCTTAAATCACTTTCATCCAAGATCTGAACCGTTAAACCTTCTGCCGCTTGGCGGCCGGCTCTACCCTGAATTTGCCCTTCAACTCTTCTAAAATCTGCATAAGCAGTCACCACACATAAACCACCTTGGTGATCAGGATTGATATCAGTCCCCCGACTCATACGAGGCGTGGCAATGGTAATCATACCTTTTTGACCAGCAAGACGTGTTTCTGGGTCAATATCTTGCTTAACACTATCAACCATTTGTATTGGGTCATTCGGACGACGTTTAGCAATTGCCTCATACATTGCTCTGGCTTCTTCATCATTTTCACAAACTATAAGTAATGGTTGCCTAGAATTAACATCTCCAGGTAACTTATCGACAAACTTATTAATCTTATCCAGATGCTCTTCTTTACCCTTAGCAAACTTAGGTTCTAAATCTGTTCGGTTATGAGCTTGGTGTTTAGGTACTTGGAATGCTTGTATATCTTTACTGTAACCAGAAAGTTCAACGTCGTAACCATAGGTACCAGTATAACCATTTAGTCTGTCATAACCATCTATGAAGTTTTTTACAGTTTGTGATGAAACTACTTCAGACTCAGCGTTAATAACAAATTTATAAGGAGACCTCGCCTCACCGCTCGCACGTTCTTTCTCTAGTTTTGCATGAAGGCATTGATGGATTCCTCCACTATAAACATTATCGGTAATCAAGCTATTAGCCAAAACTTTTGCTGTAGAAATTTTTACCGGACCATCTTTTGTCGGTACTTCCTCACTAACTACTCTAAAATCTTTTCCTTCTTGTAACTTACTTGCTTGATAAGCAGCCGATAATAACTCTCCGAGCTTTTCTGTATTTCCGCCATCTATACCGTCTGCGCCAACATATTTAGCCATTTTCTTAACAAACAAATCCCACTCAGCCGGATTATTTAGCCCAAAAGCCTTGTAATTATCATCTTTTATTGCTTGCTGCATATCGCCAACCAATTCACCCATATTTTTGGTTCCGCATTCTTTTTCATGATTAGCCACAAAACCGTTAGCGGCTTCATAAACTATCTTATATTGACTATCTGTAGCTTTATCTATCATTTCTTTTGGCTTAGCAAGTCGCATGACCGTAGTCATATTTGCTGCTGCATCAAACTCATCTGCTACCAAAGCTGTTTTAGTTTTCGGTAATGCATCTCCATGTTCAAAGGACATGTTTTGTTTATATAACGATAGATCTGGTATAGTAGAGTAATTTATACCACCAACCGAATATTGCTCTTTGCTAGATGTCTGACTAATAGGATCTTTAGAATATTTTGTTCCGACATAATCAAAGAATTTACCATTTTCTTCAATGTCACGCGAAGCTAGATCCATATTTGATGTACAAACGTCAACACTATGCCCAGAAGCAGCTAACACGGAAGCCGAAATAGCACTAATTATTGACTTGCCTTGTCCAGTTTGCACTTCGTTAACAACATGGCTCCCCGCTCTAAAATTATTCATTATAGCAAGCATTTGGGTAGAATTAGCAAACTTGCCGCTAACACGGTACATACCCTCTCTAGTGACCGCCATATAACCTAGCATCGCCTCCTTTTTTTCAACCGGACTAGCTTCTTCATTTTGCAATGTGTCTCTATAGCCCTGAGCAAGTTTTTGTAATTGACCACGGTCTAAGTGCCTAACGTGCTCTTCACCAAATTTATTAACAGCTAAGAAATCTTGCAGTAATTCTTTTTTCTCATTAAGAAGAATGGTATTTTCTACTCGTTGATCCTTATCAGTAGCTGATATCAATTTTAATTGGTTAATTTTCTCAACTACTGTATCAGTACTAAATTGCTCCCTTAGACCTTTAGGACTTCTTTTTCCATGAGGATCAGTATCTAAAACTGCTACATTACCACCAGGGCCTAACTCTCTAGTTAACACCTCAACATTAGCGTATATCTCTCCTTTCTCATACCTAGTAGCTAATTTCCCAAGTTCAACAGGATCCATTGATTTGAGTTTTTCTACAAGATCCCCTATTTGTTTTGATTTAAGATGCGGTTGCACCTCATAAGCATGAGCGAGAATTGTAGTGACATTTTTTTTGTCTACTGCACTTCCATACATTCCGTTTAACACTGCTGGATTTATAGCAGTATTGTTACATAGTTTAAGTATACTCGGCTCCAACTTAGGGTCTGCACATAGTTTTTGTAGATGTTCTAAGTTTGCTGTTACATTTTGTGATCTTGAACTTAATTTTATAATTTCAGTGGCAGGAATATTTTTATGTTGAGCACAAATATTGACTAGTTTATCCAATTTTTCTGAATCTATATTTTTATCCATAGCCCATTGCAGCACGGCAGATCGATCTTTCTTATTATCTAACTTGCATACCTGATAAGCTCTATCAACAAAATTTTCAATATTAGATTCGTAAGACTTTTTGTAATTAGATGTTAATAAATCTACTGCCTCAGTAGCTATCGGTCCTGTTTGTAATTTTGACGTCAAAAGGGCAAATGAACCTGGTTTCATTTTCGACGACAAAGTTAGAATAGCAGCTTTTTCTTTAGGAAATTCGCGTAAATTTCCATTAACAACAACTTCATATAGTTTATTAGCAGCATCGAAACTTTCCTTTGATTTAAAGGTGTTGTTAGTGTCACCAGGAACAGAAAAGTATAACTTGCCATTTTCTTCCAGTATTCCCTTATTCTTACTTATATCTTCTAGCAGGCCGGTTAAACGCCCTATAGCTTTTGGATTAGCAAGAAGAGATGTAACTTTTAGCGAATCTACAAATTCTTTGGCTCCAGGATCAAGCTCTGTACCCTTACCACCTAATTTATATTTAATAACCTGATTTATATCAAGATTTACCCCATTTTCAAACATTCTCTGCAAGTCTTCAATTTTCAAAGGATTACCGTCCTTACCCTTTGTAATTGAAGCAAGAATATTATTAACTTCTGTTATATTAACCTGCGTTTCTTGATAAGTTTTTCTTGCCGCTCCAGCATATTCCTGTTCATATTTTTGAATTGCTTTTGTTATATCCTCTCTTTTTCTACCGCCTCTTAAATCATTTTCAATCGATTTAAATGCTGGATTCAGAAGCATTGCCGCTTTTAGGTCTAGTAAATCTTTATTAAATGCAAAATCTGAATTAAAAGAAACATCATATTTTTTAGAGCCAAACTCTTTATGTATATGTGATTTAGGATCCTTTTCTCCTGGAGGAATTTTGCTAATAATGTCGTATAAATCGGTTTTCGGTGTTGTGTGGTTGATTAAATGATACTTAGTAAATTTTTCTGCTTCATCATAAGCACCACCGACCCTACCTAAAGCATGTATATCTTTTAAACCATCTAAGACATCTTTAGAAAAAGCCTTGTTTACTTCACTAGGATCTACCGATCCTTTCAAAGCTGCCCGCCATAAATTGGAACTAAAAGCCTCTGACCCTTTATCAAAAGTACTAGCTAGTGTAACAAATTTTTTGGGATCATCAGCAAATCTCAAAGCTGCAAAAAAATGTTCTCTTACTGGACTTTCTAGAGCTTTACTAGCTTCGATAATCTCAGACATTGTTTGCATTTGCCCTGCTGACCAGCCAGCAGCACCTTCTGCCATTTCTTTAGAAGGTAGCACGCTATTTAAAATAGCATGCATTTCCCCTATAGATCTTATATTTGGGCTCAAACTATAGTGATCCGTACCATTAATATTTTCTTTTTTGATACAATTCTGACTAAATTCTAGTAAAAACTTTTTGATTTCAGGGTGAGCTTTTGAATCCATGCCACTTAAGTAAGGCCCTACTTTTGAGGTTATATCATGCATATGATCTTTGTCCGGTAAAGCACTAGAAGCTTTATCAGACAAGGCTATCATATAACCGACATTACTAAGCAGTTGTAATTCATTATAGATTTTAATACTACTAGCGCTTACCTTCTCTTTAAAAATATTACTCTTACTACACTTACTATTGAGATTGGCGTTAACGTACCTATTCTCGTCAAATTGTTCTGCTGATTTTATTGAGCTTGATAAGGTCAATTCATAGGCTTTACCCAAGATTTGTTCATCAGTTAAATTTAAATTAGCTTTTGATAGTTTACTCATGGAATTAGATTCTAGGTCAACTATCGGAAGATCAGCGTACCTCTTCATGTAAAATGCAGAATTATAAGAATCTAATTTTATGCCATTAATTTTGTCTATCTGCTCAGATTGGTCAGAAGCTCCAGAAATAATATATTGCATTCTAGCTAGTGCAATACCAGGATTTTCAAAACCAATATTACAGCAAGGCTGATCCTTATTAGCAGTAGGCATGATTTGCATTAATTTATCTTTTTTATTTTCTGCAACATCAAGTCCTTTTACAAAAGATACGTAAGAACTATACGCACCTTCCATTTCTGAAAAAGAAGATGTAATCTGAGGATTTATGCCAAGAGGCTTTATCACAATATCGTGAAATTGCTTAAATTCCTCTGGGGATAAATTAATTAACCTATTGAGAGCTGCAAGCTCCTTACCCTCGACAAAACAACTTAAGTCCTTTCTATTTCTGAGTATTGAATCATGAATAAACTTACTAACCTTTTCAGCCTGCGCAGGGTCCCCTGGGTATGCCTCATTTATTTTATTTGATAAGGCTGCTAATTTTTCTTTGAATATTTCCTTTGCCGATGGATCGTTATTGTAATAATCAAAATTATACTCTTTGGGAGATTTAAGAACTCCTGCTTCGTTGAAAAATCTGTCTACTAGAAAATCTTTCTCAGGCTTGGCAAGTATTTCAGCTGCTTTATTTCTTTTTGCTGGAGAAGCATTAGAGTTAGATAAAAATGTCTTTTTATTACCCAACCCCCAAAGTTTTTCCACATCAGGATTATCAGGAAAATAATAATGATCCATAGCTACAAAGCTTGGATCTTTCCTGCGCTCCATCTGTGCTAGATGCATGTCTTTTACTATAGTTGCATCGTAATGCAGGATCAGCTGCTCTGGGTTATCTGGGTGCGCTCCAATTACGAATCCTGGTGGCAGTGATAAAGGATCTTTATTATCTATAATACCACCACTAAAATAATCTGGATTTTTATTAATTTCTTTTAGCGCTTCTTTGGAAAGATACTTAATACCAGGAGACTCAGGATTCTGATTAAGTAAATTTTTTGCAGTTTCTGCTCCAAGATTATTTTCTAAAAAACTTGTAATGCATGGGGTTTGGGCTTCTGGAAAGTCTTCGTTAGGTAATTCTGATTTAAGTGCTGTGCTTATTTTATAATTCTGCTTTTCCTTTATTACCTCATATTCTTGTTCTAATTCTTCCCATAACCCATCAGCTACAATTATATTTTTACTTTTTAAATATGATAAAGCACTATCTTTGCTTGCTGAACTATTAACCAATTCTTCTATTTGGCTTTCATCCATATCACGAAATTTACTTTTAAAGTAGACAGTTTTTATTACGCGATCTTCAATTTTTTCTTTAGCTTTACTAAGATCTTCTGTGTATTTAGTTGCTTCCTGATTACTAAGGCCGTCTTCAAGCATTAAGCTATTCTTTAAAAGCTCTTTTGCTATGGTCTCTTTGGCTTGTTTATAAGTTACAAGATTGTCAGACGAAACATTTACATTTATCTTATTTTGCTGCTGCTCCTGTTGCTGTTCTTGCTGCTGTTCTTGCTGCTGCTCCTGTTGCTGTTCTTGTTGTTGTTCAACTTCTGGTGATTGAGAGGTAAGTCTTTGTCCTCTCCATGCAGCTATTTTTGGACCTTTGTCCGCAACAATAATTTCTTTATCCTTGCTAACCTCTACATCTGGAACAATAATTAGTGTACGTTCTTTCTCAACCTTCAACTTATTAAGACGCTCCCTATATACATCTTCTTGAGACTTTGCCATACCAACACCTAAATTAACTTTTGCTTGAATATATGGTACCATGTATCAACCTGAATTTGACAGGACTTACATTCCAGGAATAATAAAAAGATAATTATTTTGTGTCGTTTGAACATTTACTCACTGTATTTATTAGTATATTTTATAACAGTCCGTACAGCTTAACCTAGAAAAATGGCTGCTAATTTTATGAAAAATACGAATGAAAAATTAAGTGAAATTTGTAATATACTAAATGATCTAAATTTTCATGATGGGACATCTATAGGGGTACAACTTAAGATATCACGTACTGCTGTATGGAAATGGGTTGGTAAACTCCAATCTTATGGTATTGAAGTAACGAGAGTAAAGGGCAAGGGCTATTTGTTAAAAGAACCTTTGATCTTAATTGATTCAAAAAAAATTGACACTCTATTAAAATCCAAACACTTTGTTATAGACATAGTTGAATCAGTTGATTCAACTAATAACTACCTCAATAACCGCGATAAATCTTCAATTCCTCACATATGTATCGCAGAGCATCAAACCAATGGTAGAGGCAGATTCTCACGAGATTGGTACTCTCCATTTGGTAAAAATCTCTATTTTTCTATACAATATTCTATAAAACAAGATATTAGTCAGCTAGGCGGACTAAGCCTTGCTGTAGGAACGATAGTGTGTAAGGCCATAGAAAAAGCTTGTTCATTACCTAATCGCCTTATGCTTAAATGGCCAAATGATATTACTTACAATGGCAAGAAACTAGCTGGTGTGCTAATAGAAGTGAGAGCTGAAGTTAATGGTCATTGCTCAGTTATAATTGGCATTGGCATTAATATTAATATGCCAAATACAAGCAAGGTCAATTTTAAACAAGAGTGGACCTCGCTAATGCAGATTACTGGTACATCTCAAGATCGTAATAATATTTGTGCAATCTTAATTGATAAACTAGCTCTTGGAATAGAGCAGTACTTTGTTAATGGTTTCAAAAATTATATGCCAGAATGGAAAAAAAGAGATAGTTTGTTTGGTAAACTAATCCAAATTCAAGAGGGAAGTAACATTTCTAAGGGAATAGCCTCAGGCGTCGATTCACAAGGACATTTATTAATTAATATTGAAAACAATATGAAAAAAGCATTTGCCTCCGGCGAGGCAACTTTGATCAAAGAAAATGCCTAAATATTGGCTCAAGATTTAAATGATCTAATTTATTACTATATGGAACTATACCTAGGCAAGGAGATGGTATCAAAGATTTAAGACTTTCTATATTTTCACTCATTGCTTGCATGTATGGATCTATACAATTCCCTATCCATCCAATAAAAGGTAATTTTGCTTCTTTAATTGCTAGAGCTGTTAAAATTGAATGATTCAAACAACCTAGTTTTAAACCTACTACTAAAATAACAGGTAGTTTCATTGAGGTTATCACGTCAGACATAAGTTCATCTTCGTTAATTGGTGTACACCAACCTCCTACCCCTTCGATAATAGTTACGTTTGAAGATATACTTAACACCCTTAATATTGCTTGCTCTATTTTTTTCTTTGTTAAATAACAATTTTCTTGTTTAGCAGCAATATGCGGAGCAATAGCCTGTTCAAAAACAAACGGATTAACTAGCTGATAATCAAGCTGAATCGACGATGCTTTTATAAGATCGACAGCATCTTGGTTAATAAGCGTATCATTCTCTTTATAACCCCCAGACGCCAATGGCTTCATACCTAACGTAGCTAATCCAATTTTAGTAAATTCCTCTAATAAGCCAACGCTAATATAAGTTTTACCCACGTTAGTATCAGTACCAGCAATAAATAACCTAATCATTTCAATTAATTATAATTTAGTGGCAACAAATAATCCGATTTTATAAGTAAGTGATATTTGCTCAGAATCTTTAAACATTTGATTAAGTTTATGAGGAGATATAAGACCTGTAATAGGATTACCTAGGTTGACATTTGTTCCCGTGTTTTTAAGTGATTTTAGAGCACTAAATGCATTTTCATATAACTGATCACAAGTTAAGACACTAAATTTATTTAACAAGAAACCTGTACCTTGAAGTAATATCAAGATTTTTTCTGATCTATAAAACTGGTTTCGGAATTCTTTTTTAAGTTGCTTAAAGTTACCGTCAATAGGTACTGAAAAAGCAAGAATTCCTCCTTGTTTTAATTGTTTAAGCATCATTTTGAAAGTTTCCTCAAGGTTCGCACTCCAATGAAATCCTAGATTAGAGAAGGCTAAATCAAGCATTTCGTTGGGAAAGTGTCTGGTATTATAATTACCAATTATAAAATTGACATTGAATTCAGCTAATTCATTTTTAGCAACTAGCAAGACTTGCTCAGCAAAATCGATGGCATAATATTGATTATAGCCATAGGCCTCTATAAGTTTTTTTGTACTTGTTCCAGTGCCGCAGGCAAAATCGGCTATTTTCTGCTCATGAAATAAATTGGGTGCTAATAGTTCAATTAATGCATTGCAGGCTTGTAGTTGTACTTGGCTATGTGCTGTGTAAGTTGTAGCTGCTTTATTGAAAGCTTGAAAAATACGATACTGACTGGAATTATCCGATAATATTTTACCATTTAGGTAAGCATTTGTTAACATAAGCACCTCTCTAAATGACCCAACATTTCAGTAATTTGTTTTTTAGTATGATGACAAGAAAGAGAAATTCTAATCCGAGCTGACTTAGCCGGAACGGTTGGCGGCCTTATACAAGCAACTAAAAAACCTTTTGTTAGCAGAAACTTTTGTGCATCTAAAGCTCTCTTATTATCATAAACAAGGATAGATTTTATTGGAGTTATATCATTTGCAACTAAGTCTAGTCCGCGTTCAAATGATTCTTTAATAAAAATTTTTATGTTTTCATTTAGCTGTTCCCGCCTCCATTGTTCTGTCCTTATCAATTTTAAAGAAGCTAACAAACCCTGACATATGGCCTGAGGAAGACTACTAGTACAACGATAACTTTTAGCAAATTGTATAATCATTTCTAACAATTCTCTTCTGCCCGATACCATAGCTCCAAAACCACCCAAGGCTTTACTGCAAGCAGTAATTAGGCAAGGAATATCATCCTGAGATAAATTTAATTCTTCGCAAATACCACCGCCATTCTTCCCAAGCACTCCAATGCCATGAGCATCGTCAACAAGAAATAAACTTTTATTCTCTTTAGCAATTTCTGATATATCGGCAACCTGACTAACTTTACCTTCCATACTAAATACACTTTCGGTAATTATAATATCAGGCCTAGATATATTTGCTAAATACTTAAGGTGCTCGATATTCTGATGTTGATATCTAAAATGCTTAGCTTTTGATAAAAGAATGCCATCTAATAATGAAGCGTGACAAAATTTATCAGAAAATATAACTGACTTTCTGCCAGCTAAGGCAGTAATCGCACCCAAATTTGCCATATAACCAGAGTTAAAAAAAATAGCCCTGTCTCTTCCTACAAATTCAGCAAATTTTTCTTCTAATTTTTGTTGAATAGATGAGTACCCAGACACCAAAACAGAGGAACAACTGCCAAAACCAAAAGATTCTACTCCTGTGATAAATGCCTTGGTTATTTCCGGATGATTAGATATTCCCAAATAATCATTGCTAGTAAAATTTATATACCGACCGCCATTAATATTAATGCTGTTTTCATCTCGCTCGGAGAACGCAATAGTTTGTCGGATTAATCCTTGTTCCTGATATAAGCTCAGTTTATTTTGCAGATCATTATATAGCATGACTTAACTCTCCTGCGTGTTAAATGCTTCTATACCAATTTTTTTAAATAATCTCTTATCACGATCAATTGTTGAATTTTTTGCCGTCAGCAAAATATCACCATAAAAAACTGAATTAGCACCAGCCATAAAGCACCATACCTGCATTTCATCAGACATCTCGTGACGCCCCGCTGATAAACGTATCATTGATTCGGGGAACATGATTCGCGCGCAAGCAATAGTTTTAATGAATTCAAAATTGTCAATGATAGTAGCTTTTTCTAATGGAGTTCCTTTTATCGCAATAAGCCTGTTAATCGGTATACTTTTAAGAGGCCTAGGCAATTTACTTAACTGCCATAAAAAATTCACTCGATCTTCTCTAGATTCGCCCATACCAATAATTCCTCCGCAACAAATGTTCAGACCAGCAATGCTTACATAATTTATAGTTTCCAACCTATCTTCATAGGTGCGAGTAGTTATGATTTTTTTATAATAATCTGGCGAAGTATCCAAATTATGATTGTAATAATCCAGCCCCACTTTCTTTAGCTGCTCGGCCTGTTCTAAGGTCAGCATTCCCAATGTCATACATACCTCTAGTGCTAAAGCTTTGACCGCCTTAACTATTTCTAGTATTTTAGGAAATTCTTGCGCTGGGGGGTTCCTCCATGCTGCCCCCATACAAAATCGTTTGGCTCCTGCATCCTTTGCCCGCTTGGCTTGCTCTACCACTTCTGCAAGTTCCATAAGCTTTTCTTTTTTGACTCCGGTTTTAAAATGTGCGCTTTGTGGACAATACCCACAATCTTCAGGACAAGAGCCTGTTTTTATAGAAAGCAGGGAGCATATCTCCATATCCTTACCATTAAAATTAGCACGGTGAACCAAATGGGCTTGATGTACTAAATCAATAAATGGTGTTTCATATAATTGAAAGATATCTTCTTTTCTCCAACGATCTTTGTTCATAAATAGCTATGTTATTGTAAGATTCGGTAGTCTATGTTATGTTCCCCAAACAGTCAACTATAAAAATATATAAGGTTAACTAATGCCAATAACAAAACTACAAGAAAGAAGTTTAAACCATATCTGGTATCCCTGTTCTCAGATGAAAGATTACGAAGAATTTAGGCCTTTAATAATCAAAGCTGCCAAAGGTAGTTATATTGAATTAGCCGATGGCAAGAAACTACTTGATGCGATTTCCAGCTGGTGGTGTAAATCCCTTGGCCATAACCACCCAAGATTAAAAAAAGCCATAATTGATCAAATAGAGAAATTTGAACATGTAATTTTAGCTAATACCACTCATGAATTGATTGTTAATTTATCCCAAGAATTAACTACTCTAATGCCTGAACTTAGCAAAGTTTTTTATGCTGGTGATGGATCTTGTGCCATAGAAATTGCTATGAAAATGAGTTTACACAGCCGTTATATTAATGGTGATGTAAAACGTAACCGATTTATTACATTAAAAAATAGCTACCACGGTGAAACTATGGGAGCTTTAAGTGTTAGCGACATAGGGTTATACAAAGCCCCTTATAACACAATATTATTCGAGCCTCATATCATCGATAAAATACCTTACGTTCACTCAATTCATGATCCACTTTGGGATGATTGTTCAGAAAAGTGGGGTATACTGGAAAAGTCATTAGAAAAATATATTGATAGCACCACGGCGCTAATAGTAGAACCAATTGTTCAAGGTGCTGGGGGAATGAAGATTTATAGTAAGGATTTTTTAAATCATTTAGCAAAATGGGCAAAAAAACACGATATTCATCTAATAGCTGATGAAATAATGACCGGAATAGGGCGAACTGGCAAAATGCTTGCTTGCCAACATGCAAAGATCATACCAGATTTTATTTGTTTAGCAAAAGGTCTAACTTCGGGATGGATGCCGTTTAGTGCAGTATTAACTACTGACGATATATATAATAAATTCTATGACGATTTTTCATCTGGGAAAGCCTTTCTTCATTCTCATACCTATTCTGGAAATGCTCTTGGCGCGGCTGTTGCCCTTGAAACTTTAAACATTATCAAGAAAGAACGGTTACATACCAGGGATATAAATCAGGTTATGTTGAAAAATATGCATGAGATTAAAAATAAAACTCGTCGTCTTAAGAATGTAAGAGGTATTGGGGGAATTGTAGCAGCAGACTTAATTAATAGTAACAGAACCCCTAGACTGGGTTACTTAATCTATCAAGCTGCAATAAAAGCAGGAATTTTGCTCCGGCCGCTTGGTAACACTATTTATTGGTTACCACCCCTTAACATAACTGATGAAGAAATAGAAGAGCTAAAAAATAAAACTTTGCAGGTACTGCTAGAAATGACTATTTGATAAAAGACTACGATACGGATCGAGCTCAAAAATACCAGGAAATATGGTTACATTTCCTGGATTGACTAAGTTTTTAACAAGCAATTTTTAAATTTGTTAATCTCCTTCTCCGGCAAGTTCAACATCCTCAGATAGTTTTTCTGCCGCTAGCTTTGCTGATTCTAGGCTACTTTCAAGTAACAGAACTTTACGTGCTTCCAGTGCACTTTTCCACTCTTCTTGTGTTAATGCTGGACTACGTACTAATGTAAATTTCGTCATCGGAACTACTGGAGTCATATTTTCCAAAGACTGGTCTGGTATTTCAAGTTTTAGAGTGCTCCAATTAAATCTGGCTCCGTTTGGTGGAGGGCTTGATAGTTCTTCATCACTATCGATTGGTAAGTCAACATTAAGCCTTCTAATATCTGCTTTCATAATATCTCCAAATTACCACAATGTTTATTAAAACCCAGATAATTGCAGTACCTATATTGCAATTACACCTGTCATTGTAATTGCATTATATTAACGATCAGTTAACTTAATAATCACAATATTTACCAAAGCGTGTTCCAAATATATGGTCTAAAAAAACTACCTTATGGTATGATCGGTATTTTACTATGCAATTAAGAAATTTAAATATATCATAAAATCAAAATAATAACACTTAACGGAGTATAATTATGGCAAAACAATCTTCACCATCATTTATGGTACATATTAGCGATCACGCTGTAGATGCTTACGCAACCAATGAAAACGGTTACAATTTGTTACATCAACTAATAAATACTGGTCAATTAGGTCTTGCTAAGCAGCTTGTTACTCAAGGCATGGACGTCAACATTAAGACTGTAAATGAAGGAATGAATGCATTTCAACTAGTATGTAATTTATTTAAAAAAGTTTCAGATGTAAATAGCCAATATCTTGTACGTGATTTGGCTAAAACAATTCTGAGTACCGGTAAATATGATTTTAAAGCTAAAGATAATCAAGGCTGGGGAACTTGGCACTGGGCAATAGAGTTGCAGGATCAAGAGGTTTTTCAGCTGATAAAAGAGCCAGTTAATAATAAGGATAAAAATGGCTTGACCGCATTACACTTTAGCTCTGGAACACTCGATACCACAATGGTTGAATGGTTGTCAAAACACAAAGCTAATTTTAGTGCCCAAGATGTGCAAGGTCTAGTACCTTACGCGAGGTCATGTAGTAAAGTATTAGAGTATCGCAAGCAAAATATAAAAGCAGCAAGTGGTTCTAGCTTTGAAGAAAAAGCAGAGAATATTTTGGATATATGTTTGAATCAAAGTAATTTCAATATTCATACAAGAACTTCTAATGGTGACAGTTTGTTACATTGGACTTTAGGACTTAGAAGTACCTCAGCACTTGCAAAGCTTTGCGAAAGAAGTATTGATGTAAATGCTCAAGATAAAGAAGGACAAACATGCGTTTTTTGGTCAGCCAAATATAACTGGACCCAAGGTATAGAATGTCTTGGCAAGTTTGGAGCAAATATGGATATGCCAAATCACAAAGTACAGGCTATAGGCAACCAAGTCATAACCGAGTCTATTACACCGCTCCTTGTAGGACTTACAAATAATCCGTATGATTTTAATACGGTAAAAGTACTAGTATCTTACAAAGCCAACATAGATAAACCATCCCCTACTAGCGGAAACACTCCTCTCATTACCTCAGTAATGTTTAATCATCCTGATGCTATCGAATGTTTACTTGAAAACGGAGCAAATGCTAATGTAGGAAACTACAAAGGTATTACACCTTTGATCATGTCTGTACTAAAAAGCAATTCATTTATTGCGAAGATGTTAATCTCTTCTGAAAAAGTTGATATAAATCAAGCTGCTTTTTCTACCGGAGAGACTCCTTTTCTTATTTCTCTCATTAAAAAGAATGCTGAAATAGTAAAATTATTCTTCAGCAAAAAGGCTCCTTCTATCGAGAATTTTAAGTCTATTTCTCCTAGCACCATAATGGTTGATTGTAAAAATAAGCTTAAAAATCTGCAGGAAACTAAAGATTTCTCAGGTCTAAAAGAAGCAAATCAAGATTTGGCCAAAGAAATAACCTGGGATACATTAAATCTGTCTAAACATACAGAATTAGTTATGGATCTAATGGGCGACGATTATTCAATTGACGAATCAAGCGTGGCATTTGGGTATTAATAATAAAATCGATAGATAGAGAGGTAAGGTAAGAAAGAAATTCATACCTACCTCTTTGCTAAAAAAATCTGAGCATCCGTAATAGGGGACGATAAAAATTCTTTGATTAGCTGAAAAGCTCTCAGGTTACTGAGTAACCTGAACTAAGGGTAAGGCGGCCCCCACAGCTAAAGTTGCACACCCCCTTTACCAGGTGGTGGCTTAAAAGGTACTACAGCCTTTGTGTTGTCAACTTTTGGTACTGGAGCAGATTTTCTCTGATTTTGTTTTGCTACCAAATTATCATGAATTTTAGAGACTTGTTCCTTCATAATGGGATTTGAAATCACTTGCACTACTTTTTTCTGGATTTTGTTCATTATCTGAGTCTTTATAGAAGGCTTCGGAACTGATGGTTTCGGATCCTCTTGTTTTATTTTGTCCGCAAGTTTTTGGGTATTTTCTTCTACACCTTTACTCGTTAGCGGACCTATATTCTCCTTAACAACATTCTTGATTCCTTGAAAACTAACAGAACTTTTAATCTTCTGACCAATTTCTGCGCGTTTTTCTGGATCTCCAAGTGATTTAATATTCTGTCCAGCTTCCTTATACTTATCTTGTACAGCTTCAAAAGTAGTTTTAGGTACCCCAGCCCTCTTAGACGCTTCAACAGTTTGTTCTACCTGTTCACCAATATTCGTTGCTACATAAGCAGTCATAATTGCCGGCCCAACTCCTGGTACTGCGGCAGCTGCTCCAGCAATAGCACCTTTTACCAGCGATTTGACTACTGACCCCACCCCTAATTCTTCGTTACGCATAGATTGTTTAAAAGCATAAACACCGGTAACAATTGACCCAAATACCGGTATAGCACTTGCCGCTATCAATGCTGTTTTACCTCCCATATCCAGAGGATTAGTAGCAAAATGAGCAGGGAGAGAGGCTATTCCAACAGCCAAATTTTTAACATCTCTTGCTACTCTACTAAAAAAACCTTTTTTCTCCACTTTTTTTGGAGAATCGGTCTCTGGTTTATTTGAATCACTTTTTGACATAGAATTCCTTATTTTTGTAAACTCTGATTTTAACTTTAACATATAAAAACTAAAATACAGTAAATTTATTATTTAATGTTCATTTAACAAATGAATTAAAGTTATGCTGTTGCTAAGGCTACAAAAATATATAAATTGAATCCTTAAATAATAAAAAAGGTAAAACTAGTATGAAACAAGCACAAGTAAAAATAAGTTTTGATACGAATTCATTATTATCAATTTTAGCGCAAGTTCTTGAAGGTTCAATCCATGAAAGGGATATATTACTACCTATCAAAGCAACAGAAATAAGAAAAGATACCGGTGAAAAAATTGTTTATCGGCATCAATTTGATAGTAGATACTCTACGCTAATTGAAACTACAGAAATATTGATACCAGCACAAATTAGTGATGATGGAGTATACAATATTTCCGTATTCAGTAATAAAACTGGCCCAAACAAGACTGATCAAATCAGATTAGTAAAATCCTCACTCATCAAAGCTTTGACTAAAATAGAAATCTTAGCTGAATATAACAAAGGTCAAAAATTTATCACCGTAATCGATCCCGGCATTCTGCTTTCTAAGATATTGGCAACTTCTATGCCAACAGTCCTAATAAAATTGATAGCTGATTATTTTGCTCTAGCTCTGCAAGTAACAAACCCTCATCAAGCAACAACCACAATATTACCGGTACTAAAAGAAAGGACTGAGTCTGATACTACAGATAAGCCTCTCTTGGGAATACAAAGTGATGCAGAAACAAGTGACTTTTAAAAAGGTTAACACGTTAACCTTTACTTAACTATATTTCTTTAAACTATAGTTAGGTTCCTCAACAAGGAATCTTTGTTAACCAAACTAGGGAGGTTATATGGATCCACTAACTATTGGTCTAGTAGCGATGACTTGCTCGATTATAATTGCAGCCACAAACCTTACAATGTGTAGCCTACAAAGTTGCGCAGCATTACCGAAATATCATAACCAACACCTAAGCAGCGACGACTCTCACCACGATGGACACTTACATGACCACGATAATCACACTGTGGAACTGACAGGAAAAGATACTCATCATTAGCATCTTATTCTAAGTTAGAGCCAAAATGATACTAAAAGAGCCGCCTAGCACTAAGCTAAGCGGCTCTTTTTTAAGTATATTTAAAAAGAACTTATATTAAGCAGCTGGTGTGCTTGAACCTAAGTCAATATTATCCCAAACATCACCATTACCTAGAATTTCAGCTTCAGCTTGTTGAGTAACAACTTCTGGAGTTATCAATTCTACAATTA
>JANNVO010000041.1:0-2374 GCA_031414475.1 Rickettsiales bacterium | reverse complement strand
GGTCCTTCCAATCCCCTCGGAGCCGATACGGATGGCGATGGCATTTCCAATTTGGAACAGGGCGTTGATGCCTTGGCTTCACCGCAGGGAAGGCCCCTGCTGCCCGTGGCGATCGTCCCAGTCTCCCTGACATTGTCCCGCCTTTCGGCTTTGGTGGAGGGTCTATTCGAGGTGGCGGTTTCCTAGTCCGACCGCGCTGCGACCGTATGTTATATGCTGGATGGTGCGGACCCTACGATAGCGAATAGCCGGGCCACCCGCCTGTCTGGGGAATCAGGCTCAGTCATCAAAGTGGGCCGCTCCGCTGTGCTGCGGGTCGCCGCGTTGGGCATAGGCGTCAAGTTAAGGGCACATCCCCCTTCAGCACCGGCTTTTGCGAGACCAAACGACGTAGCACGAAGGTATCCCGGTCTGCGATCAGCCACTCCATGGCTTCCCCTTTCTCGATCTGCGCCGCCTCCGCCAGCGCCGCTGGAAAGTTCACGTAATACGATTTGGTGTGCCCTCGCTCGACCCGCTGAATCTTAATTTGATGTCCCATTTTTATGATTATTTTGAAAGTTCTCGCTTGATATTACTAGTATATATACTATACTCGACTACCATGCGAAAAATATCGAAAAATCCTCTCTCCGCCACCTCTGATTTCCTCTCCTTCACACCTCTCGATCGGGGAAGTGCTCTTCTCCAAATCCCTCATTGAGCAGACCGCCCGCGACTCGGGCTTCATCAAAAGAATCCGTAAAATCAATCCCTTAAATCTGCTGGCAGTCCTTCTTGAGCAAAGCCTGTGGCGTTCTCCTAGCTTTAATGACCTAGCCTCCGCTATCCAATCCCATGATGGGGCCGATCCTTCGCGCCAAGCCATCGCCTTGCGCTTCAAAGAAGGCCTCCTGCATTTCCTCCAAGCGCTCCTCGGGCGGGTGATTTCAGGCAGGATGGATCAGGCGGACCCGCCCGCGCCGGACGCCGGTCCTGACTTCTGCGGCTACCACCGGGTGCTGGTGCAGGACAGCACCATCATCCCCCTGCCGCTGGCGTTATTTTCCTCATTCTCAGGCGTTTCCAACCGCACTAGCTCCGTTTGCAATGCCCGGATCCAAGCCGTTTATGATCTGCGTAGCGCCCAGCTCCTCTCGTTTTCGATTGATCCCTATAGCAAGAATGATCTGGCCGCCGCGCCCGATCTGGACATCAAGCCGGGCGACCTCGTGCTGCGCGACCGCGGCTATCTCACCGCTAGTGAAATTGAGCGGCATCGTACCGCCGGAGCCGATACCATCTACCGGCATAAGACTGGATTCACCTATCTGGATGTGGAAACCGGGCAGCCGCTTGACCTCTTAGCGCTGCTCCAAGAGCAGGGCAGCCTCGACCGCGAAGTGCTCCTCAACAACCCCCAGCGGACTCGGGTGCGGCTCCTCGCCGCGCCCGTCAGCGCGGAAACCGCTAACCTCAGGCGGATGCGCGCCAAAAAAGAAACCAAAGGCCATAACCCCTCCCGCGCAGTGTTAGCGCTGATGGACTGGACGTTGTTCATCACCACGATTGGGGCGGACAAGGCGGATTTCAAAAAAATCCTTCAACTCTATGGGCTGCGCTGGCGCATTGAAGTGATCTTCAAAGCGTGGAAAAGCCATCTGAAGTTCGGAGTCCTGCACCAGGTTTCGGTGATTCAAATGAGGGTCCTGCTCCACGCGCGGCTGCTCGTGATCGCCGCCGCATTTAGGCTATACCGTGGCCTTGAAGAGGTGTTATGGAGGCAACACCGCGCCCGGCTCAGCTTGTTGAAGTTCATCAACTATCTGGCGATCAGCCCGGTGCATTTGAGGCGGGTAACCGAGTGCCTCAAAGAGACAACAGGCGAGGCTGGCCCCAGCAAGGCACTTCTCAAAGCCCTCGCCAGATATTGTTGTTACGGAAAACGCAAAACCCGGCGCAACTTCACCGAAATATGGGAAGAGCTGGCTTAACTTGACGCCTATGCCCAGTAGGGTGAGGTTTCCTCGGCTGTC
Source organism: Rickettsiales bacterium (assembly GCA_031414475.1). Taxonomy (GTDB): domain Bacteria; phylum Pseudomonadota; class Alphaproteobacteria; order Rickettsiales; family Rickettsiaceae; genus Megaera_A. The sequence goes on along the minus strand of JANNVO010000041.1, from coordinate 359 downwards.
TCGGTCTTGGATTCGCAGGGAGGATCGGCGTTCGGATCAGGGGCGGACATGTCTAACGGTAAAGGAAAAAATAAATACCGGCAAATTCGATCTTGGATGAAACGCTTACCGTCATCGCTTGTGAAATTTTTCACAAATCCCCTTGCCGCTCCCTGTCGCAGCTTGATTATGGAGCCGCCCTCACCGGGGCTAGTCTGTTCCCCAACCGCCCGCCTGCTTGAGTCCGCTCGATCTGCTGATTTTCGTCCCGCTTCTTGCCGCTTTGGCCATGGCGGCGGGCGCTCCTGCCCGTCTTTCGGCCCTTATTGCCGCACTGTTCAATTTCGCGGTCACTGCGTGGATTTCGCTGAAATTTGACT
>JANNVO010000040.1:0-1885 GCA_031414475.1 Rickettsiales bacterium | reverse complement strand
CGGCGGCCGCGGCAAAGGCCGGGCCGGCAAACAGGCGCAGCACCGGTTCGGCCGCGATCACGGCGATGCCGAGGGCGACGATGCCGAAGGCGGCGAGCAGCACCTCCACCTGGAGCACGGCGCGGCGGAAGGCCTGGACGGCGCCGGCGGCCCACAGGCGGGCGATATCGGGGTAGAGCACGGCCTGGACCTGGGTGCCGATCTGGCTGGCCATTTTGCCGAGCTGTTTGGCGATATGGTAGAGCCCGGCCTCTGCCGGGCCGGCGAGGGCGCCGACGAGCAGGGTGTCGAGCTGGTTGGCGCTGGAGCGCAGGGTCAGCGACAGGTTGCTGGACCAGGTGAAGTTCCACAGGCCGGGAAAGCGCGTGGTGACGCCGGTGAGCGGGGCGGACAGGATGTTGGTGATGCCCTGTTTGCGCAGCTGCGCGAAGCCGACGCCGAGGAAGATCAGCGAGCCGAAAATCTGCGTCGCCATCCAGATCAGCGCGAAGGTCCATAGATCGCCGCTGGTGAAGGCGGCGGCGATGCACAGGCCGAGGCGGACGATGGCCGAGGCGACCTGGCCATAGGCGGCGGCGCGGAAACGGCCGGCGAGGCGCAGCACCGCCGTTGGCATGCCCTGGAGATTGAAGAGCAGCAGCGAGCAATAGACGATGGTGAGTTGGAAGGTGCGATCTGACCAGCCGAACCACCAGGTTGCCGCCCAGGCGGCGGCGATGGCGACGAGCCATGCGGCGATGCCGGCCGTTATGTCGAGGACAAGGCCGAATTTGAACAGCGTTCGCAGCGTATCGCGATCATCGACGGGATCGAGCCCGGCGCCATAGCGGATCATCGGTTGCCACGACTGAAAACTGACGAGGCGTTCGATGGCGCGGGCGAAGGTGATGGTGAGGGCGAGGACGCCATAGTCATGCGGCCCAAGCATCCGCGCCGCGATGGCGATGCTGAGCAGCCCGAGCAATGTGCCGGCGAAATTGCCGGTGAGGACGTGGCCGATATTGCCGAGCCGGCTGCGCAATGCCGCCTCGTGGCGCCAGGCGAGCGTGGCCTTCAACGTGCCGGTGACCGAGCGTTTAGCCATGGGGCACCGCCGGTTGGCGGACATAGAGAATGCCAACGCCGTTGCGATTGTGCAGCGAGGGCAGCGCCATGCGGCGATAGCCGTGTTTGACGGCGAACGCTTCGAGTGGCGCATCGAGCGCGCCTTCATAGCCGACGAGCACCGCCGCCGGTGGGTTGCCTTCGAGCAGCTTTCCGACGGTTGTCGGGGAGACCATGCGATAGTAGCGGCGGTCCTTTTCGGGAATGAGATCGCCGACGCGATAGACCATCGGGCCGGCGGCCAGTTCCGGATAGACGGGTTTGCCTGCCTCCAGCGCGTGGAGCGGCGCGAGCGTTGCCAGCGGGCCGGGGCCGGCATCGGCCATGGCGGTGGCGATGTCGTGGCCGGCGGCGTGGATCTGGTTGCCGGTCCAGCGTGCCGGGCGGACGACATCGGCGATATCGGCGAGCAGGCGCGGCGCGCCCGTTACCAGCAGGACGACCGCAGCGGCCTGGAGGAAGGGCATGGTTGCGGCCCGCCGCGAGGCATCGAGGCGGCCATACAGCAATGCGGCGAGCACGATGCCGAAGGGGATCGGCGGCACATAATATTGCGGGAAAGCCGGGCTGGGGATGAACGACACCAGGATCGCGCCGGCAGCGAGGCCGGCAACGAGCAGCACAGGCCAGAGCGGCGGCGTTTGCGATATGGCCGGGCGGCGGCGCAGCCCGCCAGCGAACGCCATATAGGCGCAGGCAATGATGATGAGCAGCGTGCCGCCGGTGAACCAGACGCTTTCGGCGAGTTGCACCTTGCCACCCAGCGCCATGACCTTGGGAC
>JANNVO010000039.1:0-3727 GCA_031414475.1 Rickettsiales bacterium | reverse complement strand
GTCTTTGGATCAACAAGACCACGCTCTATTTTCTTGGCCGATTCGTATAGCTTCACGTATGTGTCAACATCGAGCGTTATATCATACTGGCCAGTTTTGTCATTTTTTCCCTTTTGAAGTTTATCTCCAATACCATTGAGCTCTGGATGAGCACCTTGAAGGCTCTTAATAACATTATGCAGCCTTGCCGTTCTTGTTTGCCCTCCTTGGCCCTGAGCACTTGATCTCTGAGATTCTATGTCTTTACTGAACGCAACCGCTTCTTGTGCTATGTCTAATAGTATTTTTCCTCTTTCAGGAATCACTTTCTCCCACTGAGCTGCATAATGCTCTGGCTTGTTAAGAAAAACACCCACAAATTCTCTATTGACCCCTTTTCTCATAGATGCCATAGCATCCGATAACTTACTGACATACTGAGGATCAATATTTTGATTTCCAAGAATTTTAGTAGCTTGATCAAAAACCTCATACCACTGACCTTTAGCCTTCTCATACTTAGAAAAATCAACAACAAGCCCCTTGCTCACCGCTCTTTGTTTCATTAGCTCAAGCGTTTCATCGAAATACCCTCGGCTTTTTGTTACATCTTTACGGATATCAATTTCGCTCAGCTTAAAGGCGTCTACCTCTTTTTGTAGAATTTTGAGCTGACTCTTCTTTAACCTGATGCCAGACTGAGTCCCTGATGGATTTTTTAAGATACGCTCAGCATGGCCTGGGTTTTCGACAATGGCAGCTCTTAGCTTCTCCAAATCAACGCCCCTACCCTTACCAACAGCAAGCTTCACATCAATCTCAAATGCCATATCTTTTTGAGAATGTTGCCTTTGTTTCATCACTTTAGCAAAATGATCTTTTATCTGAGAGAATTGTTTCCCCTTATCTCCTAAGTTAAGAACAGTTTCTGGCACACCTATTTGACGACCAAATTCTGTTATTGCCCCACGTTCTTGTTCATTATCATAGTTTCTTACTATTTCTTTCCAAGCTTTTTCGATTCTTGGGTTAAGATCAATTGCCGCTTCTCTTTTTAACTCAGCAGAAAATTCCTCAGTAAAAATTCTTCTCTTTGGATGGTCTCTTAAGAAATAATTCTTCTCTAAAACAACATGAGCCATATTAGATTTAACAGGATCAATATCTGGACCCATCGTCCTAAACGCTGCACCAAAATCAATCCTTACAAGCTTTATCTGACCATCTTGCTCAACAACACCTATATTCCCTGAGTGCACTGATTGATCTGCAAGCAGCAAAGATGCTACCACAGCTTTTTCATAGTTCTGATAGATATATTTACCAGTCTTAGGATCCTTTTCCTCTAATCCTTGCCTAACATATTGAGCGCGTTTAGGTAAATAGTCTTGTACTAATTCAAGCCCAACAGGCCTATCTCCCTTTTTTCCTAAATCTCTATATAAGTCTCGATAATAATCTTGAAAAAACTCAGAGGCCAAAAATGTTTTACCGGTAACTTGAGATTTATGCAGGGTAATTTTACAAGCCGTGCCAGGGCACAATTCATCAAATATTTGTGCTGCCATATATTCAGCTACATCATTTTGCAGCTTGTTAATATCTCTTTTAATTAAATAGGTAGTTGCTCCATCTTCAGACTTATAAATCCCCCCCTCGGGATCAGGTTTATGTGCACCACCACTCTTTGCAGCCATTTTTTTACCAAACCCTTCAAAAGGTTTATCGCTTTCTTTTGCCACTACCAATTCTCATAATTTTTTACTAATATATTTATTCTAACTTAAAAATTTTATCTTTGAAAAGTCTTCAAACATCGAGACAACATAATTCATATTCTTTTTTCACACATGAGGTTTTTCACAACAATTCATTGAAGATAAGTATATTATTTTCTTGTTTTAGTTGCATAGTTTTATAACTATTGAATAGAATAGATTGTTACAGCCTATTTAGGCATGTATTGAATTTTGTAAGAGGGAGTATCTGATGAGCGAAGAATTTGCAGAACTAAAAATAAATAATGAAACATATAAATTACCTATTAAGAAAGCCTCTATAGGACCAAGCGTAATTGACGTCTCAAAACTGTATCCAACTACTGGTTACTTCACCTACGATCCTGGATTCATGTCAACAGCCTCATGTACATCTGCGATTACATTTATCGATGGAGATGAAGGAGTGCTTCGCCACAGAGGCTATGACATTAAAGATTTAGCAAATAATAAAAATTTCCTTGAAGTATCGTATTTGCTATTGAATGGCGACCTCCCTAACAAAAAAGAATATTCTGAATTTAAAGATAAAATAAGTTATCATTCTCTATTAAATGAGCAAATTCGGAACATTTTTGGAGCATTTCGTCACTCGGCTCACCCAATGGCAGTAATCCTTTCAGTGGTTGGATCCCTTTCAGCGTTTTATCACGACTCAATAGACATGAATAGTTCAGAAGGAAGAGAACTAGCAGCTATGCGCATGATTGCCAAAATGCCGACTATTGCAGCCATGACCTATAAATATACAAAAGGTCAAGCTTTTGTATATCCTGATGCCGACCTTCCATTTACCGAAAATTTTCTTCATATGATGTTTGCAACACCTGACAGAAAATATAAGGTAAATCCAACTATTGCACGCGCTCTAGATAAGATATTTATCCTGCACGCAGACCACGAGCAGAATGCTTCAACATCAACCGTGCGGACTGCTGGCTCGTCTGGGGCTAATCCATTTGCATGTGTTAGTGCTGGTATTACATCGCTTTGGGGCCCATCCCATGGGGGAGCAAACGAAGCTGTAATTAATATGCTAAAAGAAATTGGCACCGTAAGTAATATCCCAAAATGCATTGAACGCGCAAAAGACAAAGAAGATCCATTTAGACTAATGGGTTTTGGACATAGGGTATATAAAAATTACGACCCTCGCGCGGCCGTTCTTCGAGAAAGTTGTAAAGAAGTGCTTACTGAACTTGGACAATTAAAGGGTAATCCTTTACTAGAAATTGCCATGGAGTTAGAGAAAATTGCTCTGAACGACAAATATTTCATTGAGCGTAAATTATATCCGAACGTTGATTTCTATTCCGGTATAATATATGAAGCGATGGGTATTCCTGCACAAATGTTTACTGTGTTATTTGCTATAGCTAGAACGGCTGGCTGGGTTTCACATTGGAAAGAAATGTGGGAGGATCCAGAATATAAGATAACTAGACCACGTCAATTATACAAGGGACATGTGCTCAGAAAGCTTTAGTCTTGGCTCTGTGTCATGGCGCAAGATTCGTTCATGAACTTATATCTTGCGCTGCGTTACAACTTTGGCTTTAGTTATTGTCATCATACACTTATACACCATCACAACAAATAGACACCGCAGTCATCACGGATTTGGTTTAGAATAATTCGCTACCTTATTTCTCATCCTAGACTTGATGCGCTTCGCAGGCCTTCGGCCCAGCATCTCCTTATGTTGCCTGAGATACCTGGTCAAGCCCGGTATGACTGTGTAGAACAAACACCGTCATCATGAACTCATTTTCAGCATCTCCTTTCGCCGCCTGAGATACCGGGTCAAAGGCCAGGTAGACGACCTTATATTGCATGTGAGACCTAGGTCAAGCCCAGTATATGACCACGACAACGTAGTCATCTAAAATATGAACTCATAAAACCCTTGTCCCCATACCATCACTCCCTCTGCCACTCCTCGGCCTCGTTGGAGGGGGCTTATGCTGGTG
>JANNVO010000038.1:0-6535 GCA_031414475.1 Rickettsiales bacterium | reverse complement strand
TTACAAAACTCTACTGTTTCTGCATTTATTTGGTCTTCGCTGCAAAAAATATGCCCATCGTCTTGAACAAAATTCCGCACACGTAGCAACCCATGCAAACCACCGGAAGATTCATTACGATGACAACAACCAAATTCTGCCATACGAATTGGTAGGTCTCTATAACTCTTTGTTCCATGGTTAAAGATTTGGATATGACACGGGCAACTCATAGGCTTTAGAGCATAAGTTCTATCTTCAGTTTCAACTGTAAACATATCTTCTCTGAATTTTTCCCAGTGACCCGATGCTTCCCAAAGTTTTCTATCAACCATTAAAGGTGTTTTAACTTCTATATAGTTTGCCTTTTGTAACTTCCTTCTTATATAGCTTTCAATGGTGCGATACAGATTCCACCCTTTTTCGTGCCAGAATACCATCCCTTGAGCTTCTTCTTGAAAATGGAATAAATTAAGCTCTCGTCCAAGCTTTCTATGATCTCTTTTTTCAGCCTCTTCTAATCTATATAAATGCTCATCAAGTTGTTCTTTTGTTGCCCAAGCGGTACCATATATACGTTGTAACATTTCATTATTGCTATCACCTCGCCAATAAGCTCCAGCGACTTTCATTAGCTTGAAATGCTTAATTCTTCCAGTTGATGGGCAATGTGGCCCGCGACACAAATCAACAAAATTACCTTGACGATATAGGGTGATCGTCTGCCCCTCCGGTATAGATTCAATAATTTCTGCTTTATAATGCTCACCCATTTTCTTGAACATTTTAATAGCTTCATCTCTGGTACATTCTTCTCTGCTAAAAATTTCATTGCGTTTTACAATCTGATGCATCTTAGCTTCAATTTTTTCTAGATCATCTGTTGTAAATGGAACGCTTCTAGCGAAATCGTAATAAAAACCATCCTTAATTGCGGGTCCAATTGTTACTTGTATATCTGGGAAAAGCTCTTTGGCAGCTTCTGCAATGATATGAGCTGCATCATGCCTGATAATTTCCAAAGCTTCTGGATCATTTTCCGTGATTATTCTTAATTCACAGTCTTTATGTATCGGTAATGATAAATCTTTCAGCTCTCCATCAATAGACACCACCATGGCAGATTTTGCTAGTGATTTTGAAATAGAAGAAGCAATTTCAGCTCCGGTTATACCTTTGTGAAACTGCTTCTTAGAACCATCAGGAAACGTTATATTAATCATGTTGTTGTAATTATGAGTTTTAACTTGATATATTTAGTAGATTTTATATCCTTTTGTCAATAAATAACATCTTTTAGACTGCTATGGTTAACATTCCTCATTGGCCGCCAGTTCCTATCTGGAAAATACCAGGTAAATTTGATTTAGCGAATAGTTTTCGCTTGCTTGGAGCCCTTGGCAATCCGCAAAATTTACTTCCCCCTACTATTCATGTTGCAGGAACAAATGGAAAGGGTTCTACGGTAGCTATGCTAAAAAGTATTTTTATCCAGGCTGGCTATTCGGTACACACTTACACCTCTCCTCATCTTCTTCAGTTCAACGAGAGGATTAATCTTAATGGCAACTCTATATCAGATGATCAACTACATTTCTTCCTTGAACAAACCAAGTTGGCTGCGGAAAAAGAAAATATTCAACCTACTTTCTTTGAAGGCACTACAGCAGCTGCGTTTTTAGCTTTTGCCGAGACAAAAGCAGACATATTGCTTTTAGAAACAGGCCTTGGAGGTAGACTTGACTGTACAAATGTAATTTCCTCGCCACTTGCTACAATAATTACTCCAATCTCCCTTGATCATACCGAATTTCTTGGTGAAGACATAAAACAAATAGCCAGTGAAAAAGGAGGAATTATAAAAACAAATGTACCTTGCATTATTGGACCACAAGCACCAGAAGTATACGAAATTCTTCTAGCAATATGCTTCGAGAGAAAAGCACCTTCATTTTGTTACGAGTATGATTTTGGTGTCGAAAAAATATCAACAGGCTTTAAATATTTGTCACAAAAATATAATCTTGATCTTCCCCGCCCTAATTTACTTGGTGATCATCAAATACAGAGTGCAGCAACGGTTATAGCTGCTACAATGCTTGTGAATGGGAAGTTTCAAATTACCGCGCCTCAAATCGCCACAGGATTAACTTCAATAAATTGGCCTGGTAGAATCGAGCGAGTACCTAATGAAAAAGCAAAGAAGCTCACTGGCCGCAAAGACGTCCAAATATATATAGACGGAGCACATAACGACTCTGGAGCTCTTAGCCTGTCTCACTGGGCCTCGGAAAATTTACAGGGGCCAATATATCTGATACTAGGTATGACAAGAAAAAGAGATGCCGCAACGTTTTGCGCTTATTTCAAAGATATAATACAAGGTGGAATTGCAGTAGGAGTTGAATCCGAACCATCAAGCTATAGCGCAAGCCTACTAGCAGACACAGCCAGCAAAAGTGGAATTGACTTTACCTACGCTGATTCTCTCCAAGAGGCTATCGAGACTATAATTAACAAAAGCAATACTCCATCAACAATTATGATTACTGGATCGCTGTTTCTTGTCTCTGACTTCCTCAAGTTGTAATACTAAAAACATAAAAAACACACAATTGATCACTATTCAGCAAATCATATTTTAATTTTTGTGTAAAATGCTTGACCCTAATGGAAGTAAATATATAAACTCAATCTTGTGTTTAATTCTTATTTAATAATTATTTGAGGTGTACTAAGATGAATTCCACAAAATTTCAAATTGAACTTAATGCGGACCTTGTATGGCGCTTGGTTTTGCTATTCTCTGCAATCTGCGTAATCCTTACTTCTGCAGAGGCCGCATTTGCAGCCGCTCCAGCAGCCGGTGATAACGACGTGGTTGGACAAACGCTATGTAGATTAGTAGCTAATCTTTCTGGCGGTATCGCAAGAGGCATAGCAACAATTGCTATATTCTCAGTTGGAGTTGGTTTATTCCTTGGTAAACTTAATTGGGGTATTGCTGCTGCAACTGCTGCTGGTGTTGGTATAATATTCAGTGCACCAAAATTAGTTGCTTTCTTAAGCGGAGATGCTGACAACGCAACCTGTGACGTCGGAGCCTAAAACCTTCGTATTTATAGATTAGGTAAAATTTTTCTTAATAAGAATTACAGGCGGCTTTACAAAAAGCCGCCTATTTTTAGTTTTACTGGTTTTTGGCAATCATTCACTGTATAATGAATGTTCTTCAAGTTTTTTAATATCCTAAACCAAGCTTATGTTAAGAATTTTAGTTAGGAATTTATTTTATACAAATTTTGGTATGAGAAAACCTTATCAAAATTTTATTAAACTTCTTTCGAAACTTGCTACCAAAAAACAGATGCTAGAAGCTCGCGGAGCACAAAGCCGGAACGTACTTAATGTGCGTGAGGATTCCCGCGCCGAAGCAACAACGCATATGCCTGTGGAAATAGAATTTCGAAAGAAGTTTGTTTTTATAATGTTGTTAACTCTACTCTATTTGCCAACGATGACTTACGCCTCTTTTCAAGATGCCGTAGATATTGAGGTGACAAAAGTTGAGGACCACGATTTTTACGAAAGATTTACGGTTGTTGGCCAATCCAAAGCAGAGAATAGCAAAACATATTATGCTAAGATCTCAGGGACTATTGATTCAATAGCAATCACTCAAGACCAAGAAGTAAAAAAAGGGGATGTGTTACTTACTATCGATTCGGAAATTGCTGAGGCTACAAAAACTAAAGCTGAGGCGTCTTTTGAATCCGCTAAAAGTACATATGACAGGGATTTTTCACTTTGGAAAAAGAAAATTATAAGCAAAGAAGTACTAGATAAATCGAAAGTAGCTTTAGAAACAGCTAAGGCCGATTTGGCAACTGAAAACGAAAAGTATCAAAACATGATAATTAAAGCACCTTTTGATGGTGCTATTGGGGTAGTTCCTACACAGGTAGGCAATGATACAAAAATGGGAGATTATCTTTTCACTATAATTGCTGTAGGTGAAAAAATTATATTTGTCGAACTTCCAGAATCACTTAACGGAAAGATTAATAAAAACTCTGACGTTTCAGTGCAAGACATTAATGGTAATAAAGTAGCTGGCAAAGTCTCTGCTATATCAAATTATTTGAATGACAATGGAACCATTACGGCAAAGCTGTCTTTTCCGCCTAATACTAAAATATTACACGGTAGTTACGTAGAAACTGAGATCATTTTTGATCGTCATAAAGGCCTTGCACTTCCTGAAAAAGTCGTACTTAAGAATAATAAGGGCAATTTTGTTTACAAAATAGGTGCAGATAATAAGGTTAAACAAATTTATGTAACAACAAAAACTAGATCTGATAACTTGATCGAAATATTCTCCCAGGAGCTTCAAGCTGGTGATTCTATTGTTCTTGAAGGATTAACTAAAATATATGACGGTGCTTTGGTAAGCTTAATTGAAAAAGCACCCCAAACACAAGGTAAAGAATAAGTAAAAGTGAAAAAAGTCATGACTCCTCTGCCGCTCCCAAAAGGTCGCTCGCTATGGCGAGTCGTGACTAAACTACGAGAACACATTATATCTGAGTTGAGGTTAAATAAGAAAAAGTCATGCAGTTACCTGAAATTTGTATTAGAAGACCAGTTTTTACTACAGTCTTGAGCTTGATAATTTTGTCATTAGGGGCAATCTTTTTCACTAAATTACAAGTAAGGGGAACTCCTAATATTAATCCACCACTAATCACCGTTCGCACAGAATATCCCGGTGCTGATGCTTTGTATATGGAAAGCCAAATTACTCAACGCATAGAAAAAGCGCTTAAAACCGTAAAAAATCTCGAGTCAATTTCTTCTACAAGTACTGTTGGCGAAAGCAATATCATGCTTGCATTTGACCTTGAAGCTGATATTGAAATAGCCCTCAACGATGTTCGCTCAATGATCTCTGACCTCGGCCAAAGTTTTCCTGATGATATGAAGATGCCCTCAGTTGCAAAAATGGACTCGGACGCTTGGCCTAGCCTCTGGATCAGTATAAATAGTTCACGACATGATGAGTTAGAATTAACAAGAATTTCTGACAATGAAATAAAATCTGTTTTAGAAAAGCTTCCAACAGTTGGTAATTCAAGAATCTTTGGCGCTAAATACTACAGCATGCGCATTGAACCACTTAATACTAAGATGTTTCAGCATAAATTATTGCCGTTGGATTTGGAGATAGCTATTCGCCAGCAGAACAAAGATTATCCAGCCGGATCGATTAAAACCGATGTACGAAATTTTTCTTTAAAACTTAATGCAACTCTTAACTCCCCGGAAGAATTTGAGAATATAATTGTCAAAAAATACCCTGATGGAACCATAATAAAGCTCAAAGATATTGCAAATGTTAGCCTTGAGCCGCTTGAAAATGATGTAATATTGCGCTACAACGGCAAACAATCCTTGGCTGTTGGGTTAATAAAACAATCAACAGCTAATATTATCGAACTCTCTGATTCAGTAAGAGCTGAGTTACCGAAAATCCGAAAAAACCTTCCTGCTGGTATAAAAATTGAAGTTGCGTACGATGCAGCAATACCTGTCAAAGCTTCAATCAGCTCGGTTTATCACACAATTTTTGAAGCAATCGCCCTTGTTGCAGCAGTCATATATTTATTCTTAGGATCGGTAAGAATAACGTTAATTCCATTAGTAACTATACCAATTTCATTAATTGGTACATTTTCAGCAATGTATATGCTGGGCTTTACAATAAATACATTTACTCTCCTTGCTATGATACTTGCAATTGGCTTGGTGGTCGATGATGCAATCGTTATGCTTGAAAACATATTCAGGCATAATCATGAGTTAGGAAAAACACCAATACAAGCAGCATTTGATGCTTCTAAAGAAATTGGCTTTGCTGTGGTTGCTATGACAATCACTTTGGCATCAGTGTTTCTACCGATTGGTTTTATTGAAGGTTTTTTAGGAAAACTATTCATAGAATTTGCTTGGACCCTTGCTTTCTGCGTCCTCTTTTCGGGATTTGTGGCTTTAACTTTAACACCCATGATGTCCAGTCGCATGATAACAACTAATAATAGTAAGCCTCAATTTTTACAAAAATTTGACTATTATTTGTTAAAAGTACAGCAAAAATATATCCATTATCTCGAGCTAGCTCTTGATAACAAAAAGAAATTCTATTCTATCTGTCTTGCTTCAGTGATAGTCCTGATACTTAGCTTCATTAACGTCAACAAAACTTTTGTACCTGATGAAGATCAAGGGTTCTTACAAGTCTTTTTTACTGGACCAGAAGGTTCTAGCATATCTTCTTCTCTTAAAACAGTTTTAGCGGCCGAAGAAGTGTTAAGCAGCACCCCATCTGTTCTAGGGTATTTTGATGTTATTGGATGGGGTGGTGGTGATAGCGCAATGGCTTTTGTCCCATTAAAAGACTGGAAAGAGAGATCTAAGTCTCAAGCCCAGGTTCAGCAAGAATTAAATCAAAAATTTTCAAAAATTCCTGGCATGTCGATATTTGCTGTTAGCCCAC
>JANNVO010000037.1:0-2331 GCA_031414475.1 Rickettsiales bacterium | reverse complement strand
TCGCCGTTGCTGCCGTGTGTACCGCCTCGTAGAGACAGTTGCCATTGCCCCGCGTCCTCATGATCACATGATCCCTGGATTGGATGTCCTCTGCCGTCGTCATAGGGGTCTTGGTGAGGCGTGCCGCCGTTGCCTTAAAAGCGCCTGTTACTGCCGCGAGGAAGCTCATCGTTGTAGTATGCTTCTCCGGCAGATACTCTCTGGTGTTGCTCCGAGTTGATATTCCCTATTATTATTGTGTTTGTGTTTCTAAATCTCTTGGTCTATTCCTTTATTGTTATTGTGTTTTTTCTAGTAGCGTTGTTGTTGTTGTTGTTAGTAGATGGCGGTGCAGCAGGGCAACGCAGTGCGCGTGGTGCTGCTGCAGCGGCCTCTCTCTCTCTCTTATTAACTTTTTTTTATCGACTTTTCTTGAGTCCACTTCGGATCTCGACTAAAACTTAAACTACTTAAGGGAGAACGAGCTGTATTTACTGCTCGATCTACCCCGCTTTCAGTGAGTGGATAAAACGTTAATGGTCACTACTCGTTCACCGGGTGTATCCCCTTGTGTCTCCTTCTTTCTACTTCGCAGTCGGAAATTTTCACAACACACCCTTTTTGGGCTCCACAGATCCTGAACGCCCTTTTGTTCAGGCCATGCTGGGTTTTCACAATGCACCCTGCAGTCTAAAACATTATCTTCCCCCTTCACTCGCTCATAATCAGCTTCCGCCAAGCCAAGAACTTCGCCCGAGGTAAGCACTTCGTCAAACCGTCACTCAAATGCAATAGCGAAGGGATGTACTCAAGAGCTATCTCTCCAGCATCAATGCGTTCCTTTACAAAGAAATACCTCATACGAAAGTGCCTCGTCTGTGGGGTAAGTTCTCCCTGCTCCGCCAAACGAATGGTTGCTTGGTTGTCCTGCCATACAGTGGTGGGGCGCCGTACATCATGTCCCAGCTCCTCTAACAGCAGCCGATGCCAGATAACACTATTCAACGCGTCATCGACGGCTAATAACTCACTTTCGGCACTGCTCTTCGTGATGAACTTTTGCTTCCTGCTAATCGCAAACAAGGGGGTGCAGTTCTTACCCAAGGCGAGAAGGATTCCGGATTGGCCAGCCCCATTGGCGTTTGTGCCGTAACTCGCATCCACATAACAATGCAACTCCCCGTCGTACTTGTTCGAGTATCGCAAACCGATGTACTGAGTGGAGTTCAAGTGACGCCCAAGTCGGATTAGATGGAACATGTCGGCCATGGTTGGTCGCGCGACTCGTTGGCATAGCTGGTTGCACGCGTAAAGGATGTCAAATCGGGTACTCATGCCAATGTAATAAAAACTCATCAACATCGACTCAAATACTCTCTTCTTGTCGTCATCCAATACCGGAGAAGATTCATCTACCTCGTTGATCGAGGCAACACAAGGAGTGGTGGCAGAGCCATCGATGGCAAACTTGATCATAGTGCGCCGCAGATACGGAGTCTGATGGATGAAGATAAAATCCACAGAAATATCAATGTTCAAACCATCATAGAGGAGATTGGGTCCCTGCTGCTCTTTGAATCCCATAGGATAGTGGCGGAAGAAGTCTCGTAGCTCTGTCAGACGACTGGACCCAGGCTGATAGCAGAAGAGGATGTCGTCGACGACCAGGACAATGATACTCTCCGAAGAAACATACACTGATTGGTCTGCCATGAGCTTAACATAACCCAAGGCTAGCAAGTGTCTGTTGACATCGTGGTAGAATCTATAGCTTGCATCCCTTAAACCATAACTCGCCTTGTCCGCTCGACCAATAAGACTTCCATCCGGATATAGGAATCGGGGAAGAGTTGGTTGCTCCTCAATCACCATACTGGCAATCTCAGGCGGAGTTCGCACCAGGACGTAGCGGGGATTGGTGATGTTCAAGAACGCATTGTTGAAGTCAAAGCTGCATATCAACCATTCCCGAAGAAGAGCAAGGCAAATCACCACGAAGACAGCAGTCAAGCGCGCAACTGGGGAACTATATCTTGTTTCGTCCCCTTCCTGGTCCCCTCGAATGTTCCACCTTCCCTTGGCCGAATCCACTACCCCTGTCTGGGGATTCTTCTTGTCCGTGTTCATCATAAATGAGTCAATCACAGAGTAGAGTTGCTCTTTCGATAGGCCAGAAGGTAAAATCCAGTCGAAGACTTTCGCTCGTAACATGGCCCTTACTTCGTTGCGCATGGCATTCAGTACTGGGACAATTCGCTTCTTAACTACCATCTTGGCGCTAAGTCTCTTCCCCGGCGCAACAACGTAAGGAGGATTCTTCACAGAATACTTTGTATCGAGCTTGTCAACTGC
>JANNVO010000036.1:0-1624 GCA_031414475.1 Rickettsiales bacterium | reverse complement strand
GTCGCTGATGATTGCATTGCACGGCCTGGGGATTCCCGAGTTGTATTCGCCCGAGCTCACGGCCGACTGGGAAAAAAAACTCGCGCTGATGGAAAAAGGCGAATTGAAGCGCGAAAAATTCATGGCCGAAATTATCGACATGACCGAGCACATTGTCGGTCAGGCCAAAAATTTCGAGCACGACACTATCCCCGGTGACTTCGGCGCCATCGCAGTCCCGTGTCCGAAATGCGGCGGCGAGGTCCATGAGAATTACAAAAAATTCCAGTGCATGAAATGCGATTTCGGCTTCTGGAAAATTCTTGCTGGCCGCCAGCTTGAAGCGGCTGAGGCGGAAACATTGATTTCGAAACGCGATGTAGGCCCACTTGATGGCTTCCGCAGCCGCTTGGGCCGTGCATTTTCGGCGAATCTGATTTTGAACAAAGATCTCGCCATCGAGTTTTCGTGGGGTGATGGCGCAGGAGACGACGCCGAACCACCGGATTTTTCAGGCATGGAGTCGCTCGGACCTTGCCCGAAGTGCAAGTCAAACGTGTTTGAAATGCCAAATTCATACGCTTGCGAAAAATCATTTGGTGCCGCCAAGACTTGCGATTTTCGCTCGGGCCGAACCATCTTGAAGCGTGCCATCGCACGCGAAGAAATGATGAAGTTGCTGGAAACCGGCAAATCCCCACTGCTGGAAAAATTCATCTCCAAAAAAGGGCGCCCGTTTTCGGCTTTTCTGGTGCGTCAGCCTGATGGCAAGATCGGGTTCGAATTCGAGGAGCGCGAACCGAAAGCAGGTAAAGGTGCCAAGGGCGCGCGCGCGGCCAGTTCAGGCGCACTACGCGTGCTCGGCAAGCATCCAGATGACGATCAGGAAATCTCCGTCTTCGCCGGTCGCTATGGGCCATATGTGAAGCACGGTAAAGCGAACGCAACAATTGCCGACAAGGAAAAAGCTGACACCATCACGCTCGATGAAGCGGTGGAATTACTCGCTGAAAAATTTGGTGCACCAGTAAAGAAAGTGGCGAAGAAGGCCGTAAAGAAAACAGTGAAAAAAATGGTGGCAGAAGCGGAAGAAGTGGTGAAGAAGTCAGCCACGGTAATCAAAACCAAAAAAGCTGCGGCCGTAAAGGCGGTTGCAAAACCCCCCGTTACGCGTCGAAAGAAAGCCGCGTAGAGCACCTTGCACGCGACATCATAGGTGTCGCGTGCAAGGGTTCGTAAGACAGACGCGGTATGCTCAAGGTTAACGATTCTTTAACTGTCAGCACCACCTCCAACGCCGCGTGTGATCATGTCTAGCGGATATACCCTCAACCGGTTTTCAGGTTTCACGTTCGAGCGACCCTCGCTCGACCAGTTCGTCGTGCTCTCGCTCATGCTGCACGTGTTGCTCATCGTCCTGTTCGGCGATACAACTGGTGGAGGTGCCAGACGCGGCGAAAAATTGTGGGGTGCATTGACGGTAACCGTGCAAGGGTTCTTGCCCGATAGCGGTATCGGACTGAAACTTGATCGTGGCGCGACGTTGCTGAAAACACCCGTCTCTGAACCGCGACCTGCGCCGGTTTCGCCCGGTGCGGTTTCGCGAAATCCCGATGTGGATGCGCCTGCACCGTTTGAAAAGTCG
>JANNVO010000035.1:0-5435 GCA_031414475.1 Rickettsiales bacterium | reverse complement strand
TTCGTATGGATATGTCAAAGTTTTGAATATTAAGACTATCGGTGGGGTGATAGAATCTGGAAAGATTTTGGCTGAAATTGTTCCTCTTGAAGGAAACTTAATAGTAGAAACGCAAATTCAACCTAAGGATATTGGGCATATTAGAACTGGATTACCTGTGAAGGTAAAAATTGGTTCGTATGATTACTCTAGATATGGAGCAATAAATGGTGAATTGATTTATATTTCTGCGACAACATTTGTGAAAGATACTGGTGTCAGGTATTACATGGGAAGAGTTTCTCTTTCTCGAAACTACGTTGGTTCAGATCCAAAGAAAAATTTAATTGTTCCAGGAATGACTGTGCAGGCAGATATTGTTACAGGGAGCAAGTCTATACTTGCGTATTTATTAAAACCGATTCGTAATTCAGTAACAACAGCGTTTTCAGAGAGGTAGTCATAAAGATGGTCATATGGTATTAATAAACGAAATTCCAAATCCTTCTATAATTCTTGTTGTAGATGATGATAGAACCGCTCTTATGACGCTTGAAGCGAGGTTGCAGAGTCATGGGTATATAGTGCTTACTGCAATTAGTGGAAAATCTGCTTGTGAGATCGTAGAAAAAGAGCATTTAGTAATTGACGCAATACTTCTTGATCGGATGATGCCTGAGATGGATGGTCTTCAAGTTATTGAGTGGTTAAAAAAACAAAAGAATCTTACAAAACCTCCAATTATTATGCAAACAGGTTCAGATAGGCCCGATCAAATAAAAGAAGGTATAGATGCTGGAGTATTTTATTACCTTACTAAGCCTATTGCAGAAGAGGTTTTACGATCAGTTGTTTCATCTGCAGTTAAAGAATCCAAACAAAAAAGAGTTCTCAGAGCTGAATTGAGTAGTCATAGAAGCAGTTTTCAGCTTATGAATAGAGCATTGTTTTGTGTCCAAACTATCTCAGAAGCGGAAAACATATCTTGCTTTGTGGCGAACTGTTTTCCTGATCCAGAAGCTGTGTTACCAGGCGTTGCAGAGCTAATTGTTAATGCTATAGAGCATGGTAATTTGTCTATATCTTATGAAGATAAAACTGCTTTGTTATTAGCTGGTGGATGGCGAGAAGAAATAGATAAAAGAGCTCAATTACCAGAGAATATAAGTAAGAAGGTGGAAGTAGATTTTTTAAAAGATGGCAATAAGTATACGATTAAAATTTCTGATCAAGGTAAAGGTTTTTTTTGGCAAAAATATATAAATTCTGACCCTTCTAGAGCTTTAGAGAGCCATGGAAGAGGAATTGCTAGGGCAAATATGATATTTTCTAAGCTGCAATACAATAAGGAAGGAAATCAAGTTCTGGCGACAATAGATAGTACAGTAAAGTCAACACTTGACTGGTAGGATGAAATGAGAAATGCGCTAATTTGCAATCTGGTATTGTTTTTAGCATACTTTGTTCCTGGAAAGCTAGGATTTTTGCTAGCTTTGCCTCCAGATGCCTCAACTGCAATTTGGCCATCATCTGGTTTTGCTTCAGCTGGAGTACTATTGCTTGGATACAAAGCGTTACCTGGTGTTTTTTTCGGTTCTTTAATATTGAATTTGATGAATTTAAATCAAAAATTGTCAATAGTAGAGATTTTCTCGCCGGCACTACTCAGTTATATAACTATGCCTGCGTTTATTGCCTTAGGAGCTCTTTGCGAAGCTTTTACAGTCTCGTATATTATCAGAAGGTTTATTGGATTTCCTAGTTCATTTTCACATTGGCAGGACGCCTTGATTTTGTTTTTAGGTGCTGGGCTGATTGGAGCGATTCCATCTCCAACTATCGGTGTTACCATGCTCTGTTTTAAGGGGTACATTGCATTTAGTGGTTATTGGTATAGTTGGTGTTCTTGGTGGATTGGAAATAGTTTAGGAATAATTGCTATTACACCAGTACTTGTTACTTTGTTTTCGCCCAAAAAATATATTAGTAACAGGCGAAAGGTGTATATCGCTACTCCACTACTTATGATGCTAAGTGTGATTGCATTAGTGTTTAATAGTACAAGTGAGTATGAGGTAAAAAAGCTTCAACAAAATCTAGAGTTACAGGCGAAAAATGCTACTATTAAGTTCGAGTATGAAATAGCGGTTAAAATTAAAGAGATAGAAGCGGTTAATAATTTTTTCAATGCATCAAACTTTGTTGATAGATTAGAATTTAGAGAATTTGTTAAAGGTTTTGTTGATAATTCATCTACTAATTCCTTGCAGTGGGTTTCTAGGGTTAATCAAAGTGATATGTTATCGTTGATTGAATCTACTAAGAAAGATGGCATTGAAAATTTTGCTATTAGGTCAGACGAGAATGTTAAAAATCTTAAGCAGCTACCAAGCAAAATTTATTATCCAGTATTATACTCTGAACCATATAAGACAACTATGCAAGACATTGGTTTTGATATGGCATCAGATGATCGTTATAAAGCTACATTAGAAATTGCAGCTAAAACTGGAAAAATTGTGATGGCGCAGATATACATACGAGATCACAATAATATTGTGTTTACCGTTTTTAGCCCAGTTTATGATAATAAAGCTAAAATTGTATCTACAGAGGACAGAGAAAAGAACATAAGTGGATTTATAGTTGGAACATATAAACTAGACAAAATTATTAAGAATTTTTCTGATGAATTAAAGCTCAAAGGAATTGATGTTACTATTTTTGATCATACGTCGTTCATGACAAACGAAGCTGTGATATACAAATCTTTTGAAAAATCCCCGGAATTTTTGCTAGTTGCTTCAACTTCTATTGATGTAGGAGAAAGAGTTTGGACAATAAAATTTGAACAAACAAAAGAGTATTTAGTTGCTCACAAAGAATGGCACCTTTGGTATTTGTTACTTGTTGGTTTGGGTATTCAGGCTCTAGTTTCCATCTTAACTTTAATTATTAGTGGTTATTCAGATACGATTGAAAGTTTTGTTGAAAAGCAAACTTTTGACTTAAAAGAAAGTGAGACCAGATTTCAGTTGGCTGTAAAGGGTACAAGGGACGGAATTTGGGATTGGGTTAATACTTTAGAGGAGGAGCAATATTGGTCGCCACAGTTTTTTAAACTGCTTGGGTATGAATCTGGAGAGCTACAGGCTAAACGCTCAAATTTTATGAAAATAATCCATCCAGAAGACATTGAAGTGGTTGAGGCAATTTTTAATTCTCATATTTTCAAAGGTAGAACTTTTGACATTGAGCACCGTATGCTTAAAAAATCTGGAAAATATAATTGGTACCAGTTTAGAGGTATTACCACAGTGGATCAGGATTCCGCCATTAAGAGAATGACGGGTTCTATCACGGATATAAGTGATAGAAAAAGTACTGAGAAAAAACTCAAGCAAGCTAAAGAAGAGGCTGAATCAGCTACTAGGATGAAATCAGATTTCTTGGCAACTATGAGTCATGAAATAAGAACTCCTATGAATGGGATAATAGGAACGATAGAGCTTGTGCTGGATACGGACCTGACTCCGCAGCAAAGAGGCTACATGGATAATGTTCTTTATTCAGCTGAAAATTTGCTTGAGATACTAAATGATATTCTTGATTTTTCTAAAATTGAAGCTGGTAAGATGGGTTTAGAGATGAATCCATTTGATTTTAAAAGAGCTAGCCAAGAAGTTGTTGACTTGCTGATGCCAAGAACTTTGCAGAAAAAACTTAAATTGAGTTTGGTATATAAAAAAGATACCCAAGAATACTTAATTGGTGACTCAATGAGAATTCGTCAGATTTTATATAATTTGGTGGGTAATGCAATTAAGTTTACTGAAGGTGGAAGTGTCATTATTACAGTTGAGAATCAAGCATCTGTTACTCCTCCAAAAGGGAAGGCTATGCTACTGGTTTCCGTTCAAGATACTGGAATTGGTCTTACTAAGGAGCAAAGACGTTCTATATTTAACAAATTTATACAAGCTGATAGCACAACTACTAGAAAATTTGGTGGAACGGGTCTTGGTTTGGCTATTTGTCAAATGTTGGTATCTATGATGGGTGGAGAAATTGGTGTGGATAGTGAGCCTGGGCAAGGGTCTATTTTTTCTTTTACATTATTGCTTGATATAGCCTCAAAAGACAGTATCGAAGATAAATCACAAAAGGTTGTAGATGACCTAGATCATGGAATAACTACTCCAATTAGAGTGCTTATGGCTGAAGATAATCGTATTAACGCTGAGTTTGCTAAAGAAATGCTAGAAAAACTTAAATGTGATGTAATAGCAATAAGGAATGGTAAAGATGCGGTAGAAATTCTGAAAAAAGATAGAGAATTTCATCTGATATTCATGGATTGCCAGATGCCAATCATGGATGGATTCGAAGCAACAGAACTAGTTCGTGAACATGAGAGAAAAAATAAATTAACGCATATTCCTATCATTGCGCTTACTGCAAATGCAATGAAAGGTGACAAAGATAGGTGTATACAAGCTGGAATGGACGATTATTTAAGTAAACCAGTCAGGCAAAAGGACTTTGCTGAGATGATTAGAAAATGGCTTTTAAATAAGGGTAGTAATGAGTTGAAATAGGTGTACGATTAATTTAGAGCGTCAAACTCATGCAGCATGTGTAATGAATGAATATGCGTACAACAGAGATTTGCTAAATTGGCTTCACTTAATTCAAGTCAAAGAACTATACCGTACTGAAAAACTTGCAAATAGTAGTATTTATGATTAATAATAAAACTAAGTTAAATGGGATATGTAATGCGACCAGACTAAGTATTTGTAAGAAACAAATATATTTGTAAATATAGGGGGGTAACTAGGCGAGAGAAATTATGACAAACGTACAAACAGATATAATAAATATGCATACTGTCGCAGAAGCAAAGTCGCTTATGAAGGACCGTTTCCCTATGATGGTTAAGTATTTTCTTGAGGACGCACAAATGTATCTAGCAGAAATTAAAAAAGGAGTGCAAGAAAAGAATGTAGAGATGGCAATTTCTCCGGCTCACACAATAAAGTCCTCCGCAAAGCAACTTGGTGCTGAGAGGGTGTCTAGCGTTGCTAAAGCTATAGAAGAGTTGTGTAGAAATATTTCCGAGAATGGTGCGTCTGGGTTTGCCGAGTTCGAAACGTTGTATAATCAACTACAGCAAGAGATGGATATTGCTACGCCTGAATTAAAAAAACTTTGTTGACTAAATACCTCAATGAACTTTATAAATGCCAATTTAAGTCTGTTGAGTCAGGTTGTATTAGAAACATAAAAAAACCCAAAATATCGTCATGGCGAGGGAAGCCCTAGCTTCCGTTGCCATCCAGACAACACAGCACGTTATCCTGAATTTATTTCGGATACCAGACTACGGAAGGAGATCCGGGGTCGAGCCCGGGATGACTCGTCTTTGTGTTTACTATAATTTTTTAGCTTTAATA
>JANNVO010000034.1:0-1742 GCA_031414475.1 Rickettsiales bacterium | reverse complement strand
GATGGGGTATCTGTAACAGTTAAAGGGAGACCTTCCGGTACATCAACAAATTCAGCAGGTGATTTTTCCATTAATGCAGCAAGTGGGGAAATGCTTGTGTTCAGTTCGATTGGCTTTACTTCAAAAGAAGTAACAGTAACCGGAACCAGTATGGAAGTTGTACTGCAGAATACGGCCGGTGATCTAGGAGAAGTAATAGTAGTAGGTTACGGTTCTCAGCGAAAAGCGAGTTTAACAGGTTCATTGGTAACATTGAATAATGCTGCATTAAATAAAAGACAAGTAGCCAGTACCAGTAACCTTATACAAGGATTGGCTCCAGGTGTTACTGTACAACAGCAATCAGGTAAACCCGGTGCTGATGGAGCAAGTATCAATGTCCGTGGAATTAGTTCTTTCTCTTCTTCAAACAGTCCGTTGGTGATTATTGATGGACTGGCTTTTGGTTCGTTAGACCAGATAGACCCCAATGCAATTGAGTCTATTTCTATATTAAAAGATGCTGCTTCTACCGCTATCTACGGTGCAAGGGGTAGTGCAGGTGTAATTTTGGTGAAAACAAAAAAAGCGAATAAAAAAGAACTTCGTGTCAGCTACAATAACTTTTTTTCGAAGCAACAGGCCACCGGTATTCCTGAAAGGGTTTCAGCAGTAGATCATATGGAATTAAGTAATGTTGCTGAAAGAAACCGTACCGCAAACCCCAATGCATTTATTTATCAGCAAACATTGATTGATAAATACAAAACCACGGCTGCAAACAACCTGGATGTAATTGATACTGATTGGTTGGATCTGCTCTTAACCAACAGTGGTTTGTTGCAAAACCATAACGTACAGCTTCTTTCCGGAAGTGATAAAATGAATATTTTTTCTTCCTTCACTTATTTGAACCAACAAGGACTTATTCCTAATAGCAGTTATGAAAAATTTGATATCCGCCTCAACCCTGAGTTTAAAATAAGCAATAAACTTACGGTCTCCGGTGTATTAGCTTATAATAACAGTACGACAATTAACCCTTCTACAGGAAGTGCAGAGTTTATTATCAGGCAAGCTATCGGTTTACCTGCTATTGGTGGTGGCATCTATGGTCCGGGTCTGTATGGAACTGCGGCACAATCAAACAACAGAAACCCATTAGCAATGGCAGAAGCAGCAGGCACTTCTGAAACAACTGCTAATACCCTGTTTACCCGTTTTGGTTTCAACTTCAAACCGATAAACGGACTTGATATTGAAGCCTATTGGGGCCGTGAGCAGAGAAACCCATATACAAAGACTTTTGTAAAAAATGTAAATATTTATCAGCCAAACTTAGTTACACAGGGTTATGACAGGATTGGAGAATGGCCGGGCAATACAAGTTTATCCGAATCTTACCGAAATGATGTGTCAACGAATTACCTGGGCCAGGCCACTTATAATTTCAAGGTTAAAAATGACCATACTATCAAAGTTTTAGCCGGGGCCCAATCTGAATTATTCACCAATTACTTTTTCGGTGCTTCCAGAACTGGTTTTATCAATCCAAATCAACCATACCTCAACCTCGGTTCAGGTGTTAGAGATAATAATGCTGGTGCCAGTGAAAATGCCATTGTTGGCTTTTTCAGCCGTATTAATTATGGCTACAAGGATAAATACTTCCTTGAGTTGAATGGCCGTCGTGATGGTTCATCCCGTTTCTCACAGGCTAATGATAAGCAATGGGGCAATTTTGGTTCCGCCTCAGTAGGCTG
>JANNVO010000033.1:0-1617 GCA_031414475.1 Rickettsiales bacterium | reverse complement strand
CAACTGCTGAACAGCATGCCTGCCACAACGATCAGCGCGAATACCAAGAGCGTCTTTTTCATCGTTTGTCCGTTCGTTCCGGGTGGTTCAGGCAGCAATGCAGCCTCAACTGCGGTCAAAGTTAGCCGTTCAACCCTCCTTCAATGGAAAAGGTTTCAACACAGCGATCGTGCATCTTTCGGCACCAGGCTTTCGATCACCATGCCTATTAACGTCAATTCGTCGCCGGATATTGGCCCCGGTTGGACCGCCCGGTTGGCTTCCGCTTTCCTCGATAAGTCGTTCGTCGCGCTCAGGGACTTCTTGGTCGCCGAGCGATCCGCGCATCAGGTGTTTCCTAAAGGCAAGGATATTTTCAATGCCTTTCAGCGAACCCCGTTCGACCATGTATCGGTGGTGATCATCGGTCAGGATCCCTATCACGGGCCCGGACAAGCGCATGGCCTGAGCTTTTCGGTCCCAGAGGGGGTGCCCATACCTCCATCATTGGAGAATATTTTCAAAGAACTGGAACGTGATTTCGGGAAACCTCGCCCCCCCAGCGGCGATCTGACCCATTGGGCGGACCAAGGAGTCCTCTTGTTGAATGCCACGCTCACCGTTCGCGCCCATACCGCTGGTTCGCATCATAACAAGGGTTGGGAGGAGTTCACCGATGCCGCCATAAGGTCCGTTGTCGCAGAGCGGCAAGGCATCGTCTTCCTGTTATGGGGCCGCTACGCTCAGAACAAGGAGGCGCTGATCGATACCGACCGGCACTATGTGTTGCGCGCTCCGCATCCATCTCCCCTATCAGCGCATCGTGGCTTTATTGGCTGTGGGCATTTCACCGCTGCTAATGCCATCCTGAAGGCGCAGGGAAAAACACCCATCGCTTGGTTACCTTGAACGTCGCTTGGGGTTGGCTCCGGCTGCATGGCTTGCTGGCCTGCATGCTGCTCGTGAGCACCGTTAAGGTGGTGGCCCAAGTGCCCTTGCTGCGCTTGCTCCCGGATGGTCCATTGCCGGTTCGGTTCCACACTGAAGTGGAATTGAAGGACGGGGAAGATCCCGCAGTCGTGCAGCGCGAAGTCGTGTTCCGGCTTCAGCGCAAAGGCTTTCTGGAAGCTTCCATTGACAGTTGCATCGTGGATAGTACAGGTGCGATCTGCCAGTTGCACGTCGGTCCGCAATACAAATGGGCGCGCATCCGGGCGGTTGGGGCCGACGCGTCCTTGGCGGCGGAAGCCCGATTCCGTGAACGCGCATACAGCGGCCGTGATATCTCACCGAGCGCGGTAGCGCTATTGTTCAATGATGTGCTCGTTCACTGCAGCACTCACGGCTATCCATTCGCGCAAGTACGGTTAGACAGCTTGCGGTCTTCAGGAGATGGGCTCGATGCGGTGTTGGTGATCCAGAAAGGAAGGCTCGTGAAGATCGATAGCGTGGTGGTGAAGGGCTCGGCCAAAACAAGCCTTCGATACCTGAATGCGCACATCGGTGTGAAACCCGGCGACCTGTATAACGAACGCACCATCAACGGTGTTGAAAGCCGCATTCGTGAGCTGGCATTCGTGCAGCAAAAGCAACGGCCCTATGTGCAGTTCACCAAGGACCAAACCAAGCTGTACCTCT
>JANNVO010000032.1:0-1739 GCA_031414475.1 Rickettsiales bacterium | reverse complement strand
GGCCACCATCACTGGCGGTGGCTATGGCGTGCTGAATCTCGCCGGTGCCAACGCCCAGGTGATCACCGGGGCGCAGCCGATCCGCTTCGGCAACAGCAACGTTGCAGGGCGGGGGGACGGCCAAAGCGGGTTCGTGAATGTGGCTGCGGGCACCTTGAGCGTGGGTGCGAATGTGACTACGTTTTTGCCTCTCGCGCCGGTGAGCATCAACAACGCGTATTTCAACTTCGCCGGCGGCACGGTCAAAGCCACGACGGGAGTGAGCGGCTGGATTCCCGTTTCGAATGCTTCGATCAATTTCAACTCGACCCTCTTCGGGCCGATCGACAACAGCGCGGTCGCCGGGGCGCCTGCCAATTTCACCGGCGGCTTGACCGTGGATTCCGATACGTTTGACATCGCCATCCCCAATCCGCTTCAGGCACCCGCCGGTTCGGGCGTGAATCAAGCGGATCTGAGTGTCTCCGGCGGCAGCGGATATGTGGGCGCGCCCGCTGTCATTTTCGGCAGTGCAGGTGTTGTCACGGGTGGCACTCCGGCAGCCGGTTATGCCTTGATCAGTGGTGGAGCCGTCACGGGGATCGTGATCACCGCTCCCGGCACTTACACGGCAGGAACTGTGCCGACGGTCACTCTCATCGGTGGCGGCGGCACCGGGGCGGCGGTCACGGCGGGTGCCTTGAACACCCCGAATACCGGCGGTGGCTTGACCAAGATCAGCGACGGCACACTCACCCTGAGCGGCGCCAATACCTACAGCGGCGCGACGCTCGTTTCCGGTGGCACTTTGCTACTGGATAGCTTGGCGGCAATCACGCCGACGACAGCCAGCCTCGCCGTGACTACCGGCGGCAGGTTCAGTTTCACCGCGGGAACCGCGTCCACCCTGAATCTGACAGGAAAGCCCGTCACGCTCGGTGGCGGCACGGTCGCGTTTGACATCGGTGCCACGGGCATCAATGACGCGCTGACGGTGGGCAATTTCACCCTTACCGCGAACAGCTCTTTCACCTTCAACCCGATCGGCGCGGTGCCCAACGGTGGCAGCTACACCGTGCTGTCCTCGACGAACCCGATCGCCACCGGAGGTTTCTCCCTCGCCGGGCAGACCATCGGAAGGCTCACGTTTACCGCGACGATCAACCCCAGCACGATCACGATCGCGTCTTCCTTGAATGAAGGCGTCTGGAACCAAGCCGTTGGCGGCAACTGGAGCGTCGGAAACCCCGCCGCAACCGGCGGCAACTGGAACAACTACAAACCAATCAACGGCGGAGATGCGGCGCTGTTCGGCCCGGCCATCGCCGGTCCGGCGACCATCAATGTGGACGCGCTGCAGACCGTCGGCTATCTGAGGTTTGATAAAGCGACGGCGGCCTACACCATCGGCAGCGGAGCCAGCAGCAACCTGATCCTCGACAACGGCACGTTTGCCGCCACGGTTACCGTGTCGTCCGGCTCACATGTCATCGCGGAAAACGTCCTCCTGGCGAGCAACGTGAATGTGGTTCCTGCCGCGGGTACGACCCTCACGGTCAGCGGCAATCTAAGCGGCTCTGGCACGGGATTGCAGTTGCTTGATACCGGCACGCTGGTGCTTTCCGGAACTGATAACAGCTACTCCGGCACCACCACCGTCAGCACCGGGATCCTGAGCCTCACGGGTGCCCTCAACGGCGGCGGAGTGGTCACGGTGGGTGGCAACGGGGTGCTCTCGCAAAGTGCCACCGGCGTCATCA
>JANNVO010000031.1:0-1840 GCA_031414475.1 Rickettsiales bacterium | reverse complement strand
ACTTCCACCAAGGCGTTGTCCAGACCCAATCCCGCCATGGCGGACATGAGGTGTTCGACGGTGGAAATCCGTACTTCACCATTTGTGCCGTTCGCAATCAGGCACGAGGACATGCGAGTGTCTCGGACAGCCTCCGGGCATGCCTTGATGTGCACCGGTGGTTTGATGTCGGTGCGCACGAAGACAATGCCGGAATCGGGCGGTCCTGGATGCACTGTCAGGCGCACCTTTTCGCCAGTATGCAATCCGACCCCGGTAGCCGTTACCGATTGCTTGAGAGTGCGTTGTCTGAGCATTGCAGGTGTATTTGGGAGACAGCGGACAGATCGACCTATCGTTGCATGGCGAATCGCTGCCGCGGACTTGCAAGCCGGCATCTCCTGGGCAACGAGCGTCGCAACCCGTCTACCCGCTCCAAACCGGGGCGACGGGTTGCGCGCGAGCGGAGCGTGAGCTTCAAATCTGCTTCAGCAAGGTTTCGGCGTTGCTGACTTCGAATTTACCCGGGGCTTCGCGATTGAGCGCCTTGACCACACCGTCGACCACGTACATCGAGTAACGGTCGGAACGGACGCCCATGCCGCGCGCGGTCAAATCAAGGGTCAGGCCCAGGGCCTGGCTGTAGGCGCCACTGCCATCGGCCATCATGCGCACCTTGCCTGCCGCCTTTTGTTCCCGACCCCAGGCGCCCATGACAAACGCGTCGTTGACTGAAATACACCATACTTCATCCACGCCCTTTGCCGTCAATGCCTCGTAGTTCGCCAGATATCCTGGCACATGCTTCGCCGAGCAGGTTGGCGTAAATGCGCCTGGCAGGCCGAAAATTGCGATCTTCTTGCCTTTGCCTATGTCTTCCACTTTGAAGGAGTTAGGTCCGATCGAGCAGCCGTTGCCTTCCACTTCGATGAATTCCGCAAGGGTGCCTGCTGGCAGCGTATCCCCAATCTTGATTGTCATGCTTGCATCTCCTGAAGATCAAATGGTGTGATGGAAAGAAATACGAAGAAACGTGGCGGCTGCTTCACAGAGACTTGATCGAACATCGCAGGCCGCTCGTCCGCTATTGTAGCGTCGTGAACTTCAGCGGCAAACGGGATTCGCTGGTAACGCGAATAATCGAGGGAAAGGCCTTTGCGTGCCAATGGGTTCTGGTTGAACGAGGTGCGGGCGATTCGCGCAAGTTACTGCCCGTCTGGCTTGACGATCGGAACAAGCTCGGAACGGGCAAAGGCCCGCGGTGCGCCGTTCGCCGACACCTGAGCGCGTTGAGAATTGCCGAAATCACCACAAAAATGTGTTTCAGGCGAGGTCGGCATGCTTTTGGCTGCGATCTATCGAATAAACTATTGCGACAGTTGCGTACCAGCGTCGTGCAGTGCAACCGAAATCAAGGAACGACATGACCATAGTTGCAATGGGCCGGGAAATGGGTAGCCAGGGCAAAGCTGTCGCCGATGGTGTGGCTGTCGGGCTGGATGCCGTCGTGGTTCACTATGAGCTTATCGATCACTTGGCGGATCGTAATCGTGTGCGCAAGAGCCATGTGGTCAGACTTCTGGAAGATGGCGACGATCTTGCACGCCCGCTCACCGCGGAAGAGACCCTTCCAACCATTCTTTCGGCGACCGAAATCCTGGACATCGCTTCGATTCCGGAAAGCGTCGTCTTGCGCGGTTGGGGCGGCGTTGCGCTACTGCGTGGGGTGCCGCATGTGGTGCGGGTGCGCGTGTGCGCGCCGTTCGAGTTACGAGTCGAACGCATGATGGAGCGGCTGAACACGACCGACAAAGCGGCGGTAGAAAAAGAAATTCGCTTGTCCGACGAGGCGATTGCCGCG
>JANNVO010000030.1:0-5533 GCA_031414475.1 Rickettsiales bacterium | reverse complement strand
TCAGCTAGCGGTTAATACTACTAACGAAGCACATAAGAGCTTCGCTGTTAATGCAAAGCTTGCGCTTGAAGCTATTGCTAATGGTACTGAGTTTAAGCAATTTAGGAGCAGCGCGCTGCACGGATACCATGTTACACACACGGACAACCCACATGAACAAATACATAACTTAGTAAACAAAGATTCAAGTAATTTTAACATTGTTATACCTCAGTATGCAGGCCCAGCTTTACGACAAAAATTATCTTTGATGAGTACTGACATTAGATCCGCACATGCAGGTAAAGAAATCACCCCGAAAATAGAAACACCTCAACCACAGGTTCCCCAAATATTAGGGCCTAAGGAAGCAATTATTTATTCAGCAGGAGATGTTGAAAAACAAGGCCCTAGGGTAGCTATAAAATTTAGCGATAAAACCGCAAGAGATCAATTTGTTGATAATTTTATTAAGGAAGCAAAAAAAGAAGGGGTTGATTTAAGTAATGTATTTAATACTACACATAGCGGAGCAAATGATGTGGTTTATATCAACTCTTCAAAAGGTAAGGGATCGGCTGGCACTTATGTTTCCAACCCTATGGATCTTGACGCTAAGCCAGAGCTGAGCATCAGTTTTGGTAATGATAAAGTAGCACAAAAATTCTCAGATTTACTTGGTGTAAACAAACACGCCTATCAGTCCCAAAATAGCGGCTCACTATACTTTAATGCTAACTCCCTATCCCCAATACCAGATAAGCAGTCTGGTATAAAAGTTGAAATTAACAATCAGCCAAAATCACCTGAGCCAATACTTACAGTGCCGGTAGAACCTAAACCAGTGTTCAAACCAATATCACCTGAGCCAATTGCTACAAATCCAGTAATTGATGAACAGGCTAAACAACTTAGTGAACAATACGTGAAGAAAAATTTAGTTCCTATGATTGATAACTTTGTGGCATCTCATATTAATGGTCAAATAGTTACTGAACCAGAAATCAAAAAATTCTATACAGATGCTTTAAACAAATTACAGAAAGATGGTCATATTAGTGCTGATACTGTCAAAGACTTTACAAAACCTTTGAATGCTACCCATTCTAAGTTTGATCAAGCTGTGAGTAATACAATGCAAACCATTAATAATAAGGAACCTTTACCTCTAAAACTAGGTATGGGAGAAAAGTTAATGTTTAGTCTTGGTAAGGTTTGTAATGCTCTAGGACTAAAAGCAATAGGTAAATCTTGTATGAACCAAATCAAACCAGAAAACTTACAAAAAATAACTAATAGAGAAAACATTTTGGCACGTTCTATAGACATAGTTAGTGCTCTTCATGAGCAACCTAAAGCGGTTGTTTCTAAAGTGGCTCAGAATCTTGTTGCAGCAAGAGCCGCCAACCGAAAGGGAAGAGAGGTGTGATAACCAAAAACTATGGATTGAGTAATGCCTAAAAAGGAAAAAAGAGAAGCAAAGAAATTTGTAGGATATCTATGTTTGTTAGGTCTAATATTTTAATCGGATAAACTTACAGTTAGCTATCATCATTGATTCCCATTGGCTCTATATCTAAAGTGATACTACTATAGCCACGATCCCCTAAAGAATTAATATTATTCACTACAGACAACAATATCCCATCATCTTGCGGCGATGAAGTGGAAGAAACCGATAAAATTATTAGCTGTTTACTGCTAAGAAGCTGCTCTTCGAGCATTAGAAATACTGGCTTATAAGTAGGTATCTTGACAGCTAGATTGTGCACATGCGTTGCAAAAAATTTATCCTCTTTCATTAAGGATAATATCTTATCCTGGTCATCCAAGATATTGGTATACTCTATTTGATTTGATATTGTAGATTTCTGTGAATATGCAGATTTCTTACTATGTAAAAAACTTTTCTTACTGATTTGAGTAGCTAACAAACTTAAATGATCGCAGAGTTCATATTTATATTTCAAATCTTCTAGAGCCTTACCAAGGCCTATATCCACGCCTAATAATTTTTTTGTATCAATAGCTAGTATTTTAGTGGCTAAAACAGAACTATTTAACATCTTCTCCAAAGTATCACCACGATCTTTAACGATTTTATAGAGGTCATAAGATGCTTTGCGTGCTTGGCCGATCAATTCTAATTTTAAAACACCGTGTAACGTCATTAATTCTTCAGAAATTAGATCAAGAAGCTTTTGTGGGACTAATTTCTGATATTTTTCTTTGTACGCATTAAAGAACTCCCTTACATTAGCATAATCTCCCGTACCTTCCCGTATAATTTTATTTTTTAACCTATGGATAAACACATCGAAATAACTAGCAAGGAATTGCCCACAATCTATGGATTCACCCCCATAATAAGTTTGGTCACAAATTATTGCTGCTTGAACCAAATTGCTAATTTGCGAATTACTAGCTAAGCTATTTTTACAACTAAAAGGTGCATTATTTTCAACTAATATTTCTACACATTCTGTGGCTCCAGCCTTTATCGCGTAATCCAAAGCAAAATTTTTATTTTGATCTTGATAGTCAATATCAGCATCATTTTCAATTAATATCCTGAGTATCTTGTAATCATTTTGTTGCGATGCAATAATTAGAGGGGTTCTACCAGACTTGTCATGGTGGTTAATAATATTAATATTGCATTCAACCAATATATTCACCACATCAATGCATCCAGAGATAACAGCATTAATTAAGGTGGTATTGCCATTTTTATCTTTATTATTAAAAACTTCTACATCATTGATGTAACAGAATTTTAACAACGTAGATTTGTTTAATGTGACACATAAACTTAAAGGTGAATTGCCAGCAATATCCACCAAAGTAGGGTTGGCCCCACTCTGAATTAGTAACTTAGCGACGAGGTCATAATTATGACTGACCGCTTCAGCAAGCGGTGTAATACCATATTTATTTGGATAATTAACATTTGCACCAGCCTTAAGCAAAAGTTTTACCATTTGCGTTTTACCGGTACGTACTGCATGGATCAACGGCGTTTGACCGTCACTAAACTGACGATTCAGTACATAATAATATGCTGATTCAGAAAGCTCATCATAATTTAGCTGTTGTATAAAACTTAATATTTTATCGTCATTATTTTTAATAGGAGAATTATCCTTACTGCTAGGTAAAGATTTAACTTTTTTTCTATCACTTTTTTTAGACACAAAGAATTACCAAATATTCATTTTTTTCCATATCAGCTATATGCAAACAGGTTTTTAATGCTTTTCAAGTTTTTCAGCTACAATTTTTAATTCTGAAAAAATAGATAATAGTTGATTTTGGAACTCTAGATTGGCATTTTCTAATACCTCTCCTCCAGATACTTGGATTTGAGACTGTCTTTGGTCAAGATGCTTTAATGCCATCATAACCAACAATAATTCAAGTGACGCATATTGGTTAACGGCTACCATTTCTTTAATTTCTGTATCAAGCTTTTGGGATAACATAACCAGTCTATCTTTACTTTCTTCGGAGCAAGCAAGTTTAAAATCCTTACCGCTCAGGACTATTGTTACTATCGACATAGTGGTTTCTAATCTGTTCTAATTCTTGAATATATTCTTTAATCTGACTAAGAGTTGTTTGGTTGTTGCGCTTTAAATCATTGTTCTGAGCTTCCAAAGCAGCAATCACTTGCTCTTGCTTGGAAAGCTTATTCAGTAATTCATCAATTTTTCTACCTGTCTGATGAATCAAATCAAATAGATCTTTCTTTGTTACTTCTATTTTCATAAACAACATATATTATCTATTAAGTCATTACTACCGTATTCTACTTGATTTTTTTTCAAAAATGAATAGATTCCTAGTATTACAATTAACATTACCAACGATACAAGCAAGATTAGTTTTTGCTTGATAACACCCTTTGTTGCTGATTCACGCGGCCTAACAACAGAATGTTCATTATCGTCATTGAGCTCTAAACCAAGAAATTCATGATATATTTTTGTGTAACCATCAACATATATTTTACCAGGTATACCATTAAAATTTTCTTCCTCAAGGTCTATTACATACTGCTTTCTTATCTTAAGAATCTCAGCTACTTGCTCTACAGTATACCCAGCACTTTCTCTAGCTTCCTTTAATCTTGAGCTCATTGATTTGCCTTTAATTTCCTTAAGAAGATTTCTAATTTTTTATTTGCTAGTATTATCATATTAAGATTAATCGATTCTTGCATCTTCATTTCTTCAATAAAATCTGTAAATATGCTAGCATGAGTCATATTACCTTTTAACCAAGATTTTAAACTAACAGATTTTTGATTGTTAGCAACAATCTCTGTTACTAATCTTCTTTGTTTGTCATAAAAATCATCTTTTAAAGATTGAATAGATAATCTGTTCCAGTATGACTCATTAATTTGCGCTTCACTGGAATCTCTGAGCCAATCAATACTAAAAATATCACCACATTCAAAATATAGATTTGCTATATCTTCATTCTTAGCACCTGTATGCTTAGCAATATATATTATGTCAAATGCCGATACCAGCACCTCCAAAGTAGCAATAGACTTAGCAAGTTTCTTATCAACTGATGCACTAGTATAATGCGCTATTTTGTTAAAAAATCTCGTCTTAGCCCCACCTACTAAAAGCTTACTAATAATACCACTAAGCTCTTCCGTCTGCTGCCTATATTCTTCAATAGAATCAGTAATGTGTATTGGAGGCTTAATATTTCTTACAAACCAACTAATCCCACGACGCATTATTTTTCCTAAATCAGAGAACATCTCCACTTTAATAATTGTAGGAATATTATTACCGAGCTGCTCCACTTCTTTCCAAAGATCCTGCAAATCAAATATTTCAGTCACAACTTCGTGCGCTCTTGCTATATCACAAAGATGCCCGCCAGTTTCGCGCTTTATAGCACTAATTACAGATCCACCGAGTTGATTAATCATTGTATTGGCAATAACGGTTCGAATTATTTCCTGTTTTAGCGGATGATTTTCTATCTCATCTTTAAATTTTTCTTGCATTATTTTTGGAAAATACTCAAACAGATGATTTTTGAAGTGCTTATCTTTAGTAAGTTGGAATGAATTTAAGTCCCGATCTAATGACATTTTGCTATAAGAAAGCAATACTGCTAGCTCTGGCCTTGTCATCCTTTCGTTGGCAATAGACCTTCTTGATAATTCCGCCTTATTCGGTAAAAACTCTACTTCTCTATCTAGCAATCCTTCATTCTCAAGCTCTTTCATTAACTGACTAAATGACTCTATATTAAGCGAAGGTGACAATGTAGCAATTGTTATAGCAAGATTCTGATCATAATTATCAACAAGCACCAACTCTTCAACCTGTTTTGTCATCTTGACTAATAAATCATTACGCTCTTTTGTAGTGATCTTACCTTTTGCAACAGCTAAATTAAGAGCAATTTTTATGTTCACTTCATGGTCAGAACAATCGACTCCGGCAGAATTATCAATAAAATCTGTATTTAGAGTGCCGCCATTTAATGCATTTTCAATTCTTCCTAGATGAGACACCCCGAC
>JANNVO010000029.1:0-15696 GCA_031414475.1 Rickettsiales bacterium | reverse complement strand
TTTATTTCAAGACCGTACTTTTCCGCACGAATGGGGCTGGTACCCCTAGTATTGACAGTTTTTGACATACTCCCCATGTCTAAAGACAGGGGATTCTAAGGATTCAAGCAACAGAAGCGAGAGCTAGCTCTCGAGTTATTTCGTCTAATCCTGCCGTAGATGCCCCTACGGTTAGAATATTTATAGCAGCATTTAAATCTCGGTCTAATTGGCGATGATACCAAAATAAGAGAAAAAAGCTTAGTTAAGTTATTTTGACATCATATAAATATTCCTACTACTAATGATCTCAATCAATACTATGAATATTTAATATTGAGAATGACAATAGGTACAAAGGAAATTAAATTTTGGTTTAGCACAGAAATAATAGACGATAATTATTTATTTTATAATTCTCTTGAAGATAACCGTGATAATTGGAAAAACAAGGCATTAATAAAAATGAAAGAATTGATTATTTCTGAACCAATATTGGGTCCAGCTATAGTAGAATCCCATGAAGAAATATGTAAGGCATCTATAGAAAATAGAATTGCTGATGTTTATGTCTTACAAAGACACTGCCTTAAAGATTTTAACAGGGCGACATTTTAACTTTGTTAAAACACGACATTATCACTTTGGGCTTACATTTTTGTGTGCCATAATGTAGATTATGGAAAGTAAAGCTAGAATATCAATAACTTAGCTCCTGTTAATTTTCTCTAGTCTCTCATCAGTTCCAATATATAATGCATGTTGCCATCATTATGTAAGTCTGCTTCTTTAACTATTTTGTCAGGATTAATAAACTAATAATAGTAATATGGGCTAATCGTTGCAAACATCCATTGACCTAACAAAACACCGCAGACTCTAATCCTCAAAAATTCTTTGGGCTTCTTCAATCTCTTCAGTTTCTAACCTCTTGTCAATTTGACTAATGACGAGAGGTTTATCTTCAGCTTCATCGAACCAAGTATTTTTATCTGCTACATGAGCCTGCGGTACTTGCATTCTAGATAATCTTACTGACGACAAAGGTAGCAAAGTATAGCATTCACCAACATTTAATTTCCCAAACTCCTCGTAAGAGACTAGCGGTGCACTTGCGGTTTTTTCATTATAGCTTACACCATCGCGAAACTCATTAGCACCAAAACTGGTATTTTTTTGTTGGCTAATCACAGTAGTAGTACCACATAATTTGCTATACATCTCTCCCATTCTAGGATCATCGCTCTGAAAAACAAATTTGGTTTTAAACAATCCAATTAGACTCGATGCGTCGGCATCTCCATAATGACGATATAATTGACTAGTAGATTGCAAACCGGCTAATACACAACTGCCATATTTTCTACCTTCTTGCATCAATTGAGATAGACCCGGTAACTTGCCAAGACTCGGCAATTCATCCATCACTATCCATAGTTTGTTGTCAGAGTTTGTTCGTGTACGCCTCATTCTTGATATTAAAAGCTCTAGCAAGGATGCGTTTAATGGTATAGTTAATTCTCTAGCTGATGGGTCGGTAGATAAAAACAACCAACTACTACCACCTGCATTAATCTTATTTAAATACTCCTCTATAGAAAACTTGTCATTTTTACTACTATCTCGTGCAAATCTAAGTGGCTTAATATTTGATATTAACACTGACATTATGGAGGCAGCTGTCTTTTCATTGTCCTTGGTAAAATGCTTAGCCGCATTAGTATTTTGCAACATTCTGTGCATATCCTTACGCTCAGTTTGGCATAATATTCTATACAGATCTTCTATCGAATATTGCCCCCCTTGTTGCATCTTTTGTGTAGTAGCAACAAAGATACTTTGCGCACTTTCTTCCCAAAAATCATTTGCTTCTCTATGATTCTTTCTACTATTAAAACCCACTAATATATCAGCAAACTTCTCGAGATCTTTTGATTTGGCACAATCTTTCCAAAAATCCCATACATGACTACGATCATCAAATGGATTAAATATTATATCTCCTCGTTCTTTGTTATAATATTTCGCTATCATCTCACCGGTATTATCAATCACCACCGCTGGTTGCTTCTTACCCTCTATTTGAGGCATTAAATTATGCATGAGATTAGTTTTTCCAGAACCTATAGATCCAGATACTAAGAAATTCATTGTTTCCATGTCTTTCACAAGTGGCATTTTGCCTATTTTAAAATCACTAGCTAGGCGCATTGATTTAAGTTTGCGCCTGACCTGCTCGGGAGTTAACACCTCACCACTGCCATCTTTTTTCTTATCTTCTTTCAGACCAATACCAAATCTACTCCAAAGCAAAAATATTATAACAAAACTAGTACTAGTAGCACCTGCTGCAAGCAATCCTATCTTAGTTAGTAAAACCCATGCTTGATTATCGGCTCTTTGGAATATACCCATCTGATATATTTTATGCGGGTTAATATTATTCCACTCGGAATTATTAGTTCGAGCATTAATATAGCTAATATGATTTGGTTCTTTACCTATGGCTCCTCTTATAACATTTGCTGCATCACTGAAACTAATTGCAAAAACCGATTTCCTGTAGGAAAGGAAACCGTCCCAATCAAGCCTCTGCAACGATCCCCAATTAATAAGCAACGCAAGAAGTATCCCGACTAACAACGATACATGAAAGCTTCGAAAAAACACCTGACCAAACATCCTCACCTTGTGAAGGAATACCTGACCACCACCTATAAAATTATTGAACATACCTATCTCTTTTAACTATCAGCAAATTTAATTAAATTAGAATAATCTCCCTTATCAGCTTCCCTTAAAGCAGATAAGTATTTCCCTCTAGTTTCTGAATCATTAGTAAGATTACAATTGCCCCAGGAGAAACTAGCTTCCTCATTATTACGCATTAGCAGTTCTGCCATTAACCTTGAGAACCTACCGTTGCCATTAGGGAATGGATGAATAAATACCAAGCGGTGATGCAGTCTAATGCCAATTTCCCTAAGGGGAAAACTATCATGTTCTAGCTGGAATTGGATGTCATCAAATAACAGTTTTAATTCTTGAGGAATATAGATACTTG
This sequence comes from Rickettsiales bacterium, assembly GCA_031414475.1. Classification (GTDB taxonomy): domain Bacteria; phylum Pseudomonadota; class Alphaproteobacteria; order Rickettsiales; family Rickettsiaceae; genus Megaera_A. The sequence goes on along the minus strand of JANNVO010000029.1, from coordinate 12,653 downwards.
ATATCCCAATATTAGTTTGTCTCTTTCTAAATGACCCTGCCCAAAGCCAAGTTTTATTAAACATTTGCTTATGCAACTTCTTAGCAAAAGGGATCGACAATAGATCCTTTCTTTTCCTACTAAATGCCCAGTTGCTACCTTGCGCGATATTATATTGTTCCCACTCATCTAATTGTTTTTGAGCTGTTATATGCGATGGTATCAAGTTGTGTACTTCATCTGGTGAGAGAGGTGTAGCTCCAATAGCGTATTTAAATAACATTACTTGTCCCAAACCTTCTTAATATTACCCCTAATTAGCTCTTCCTTTAATATCGCAATCTGTTCCTTTAAAGAACTATCTGATACTTTCTGATTCTCCAGTGCCATGGTATGAGATATGTGCTTAAGTTGTGCTTCAGCCTTACTTAAAGCTGCTTTTTCAATAAACTCAATAAACCCTTCATTTGGCACCAACGCATAGACTAATCTACAATTCATGGCATTAGCGGTTTTCTCTAAAGTAGCTAAAGTGGTTTTACCGTCTACTTCATCTGCTTCAATTCTTATTATCCTCTCACTAGTGACATTACATCTTTCTCCAAGTTGCCTGGTATTCATCCCAAGTGTTTCTCTAATGGTTTTTATCCACCCAACTGTTGGACGTAATATTTTAGACATAACCACTAATTCTTTTTCCATTTGTTTGGCTCTTATTTTTCGCAAGCTCCAATCCATATATCTATACCTAATCCACTATTTAATAACTAATACTTATATTAGTATAACATGCTATGTTTATAATGTATATATTAGTTATATTACTACTATAGTTTGAATTATTTAACAACAACCTATTCACTTAACTGTTTAACCAACACATCACTACTTTGCGTGAGTATTTTCTATGGTGCTCGGGAGGGCACCGTCAAGTTAAAATCGCTAGCTAGACGCATTGAATTTAGTTTGCGCCTCACCTGCTCGGAAGTTAACACCACACCACTGCCTTCCTTTTTCTTATCTTCTTGCAGACCGCTACCAAATCTACTCCAAAGCAAAAATATAATAACAAAACTAGCAGTAGTAGCACTTGCTGCAAGTAACCCGATCTTAGTTAGTAAATCCCATGCTTGATTATCGGCTCTTTGGAATATACCCATATGGTATATTTTATGCGGGTTAATATTATTCCACTCGGAACTATTAGTCCGAGCATTAATATAGCTTATATGATTTGGTTCTTTGCCTATAGCTTCTCTTATGACATTAGCCGCATCGCTGAAGCTAATAGCTATAACCGACTTTCTATAAGAAAGAAATCCGTTCCAATCAAGCCTCTGTAGTGATCCCCAATTAATCAACAACGCAAAAAGTATCCCTACTAATAATGATACATGAAAGCTTCGGAAAAACACCTGCCCAAACATTCTCACTTTGTGAAGGAATACCTGACCGCCACCTATAAAATTATTGAACATTTAATCTGCCTCTTTGTGTGAAAACTCATTAAGCTCATTCTCTAATTCTTCAATAGAAGGTAAAGAGGTTTTTATTTGTTCTGGTAGATTCTCACTAATGCGATATTCTGCAAGTCCTATAGGTTTATTTATATCTCTAAGTGCATATTCAGCTTTTATTTGCTCGCCTTTATCTTTACAGAGTAAAATGCCAATTGAAGGATTATCATCTTTATGTCTTAAAATGTCATCAACAGCTGATAGATAGAAATTTAATTTACCCGTATGCTCAGGTTTAAATTTGCCAGTTTTGAGCTCTACTATTACATAGCAACGTAGCTTTAAATGATAAAATAATAAATCGATAAAATAATCCTCGTTGGCTACAGAAAGCTTATATTGCTTACCTACAAAAGCAAAACCAGCCCCTAACTCTAATAAGAATTTTTCTATATGTTTTACCAGCTCTTTCTCTATTTCTCTTTCATGGGCATCTTTGCCTATGCTTAGAAAATCAAACTTATATGGATCTTTTATTATTTGGTTTGCCAAATCAGATTGAGGCGCTGGTAGAACATTATCAAAATTACTGATTGATTTGCCCTCCCTTCCATATAACCCTAATTCTATTTGATGAGATAAAATATTTCTAGACCAACCATGCTCTATAGTTTTTTGTATATACCACAGACGTTGGTCGATATCAGAAACTTTATCTAATATAATACAATTATGAAACCATGGGATTAGTGCAGCAAGCTGCTGCACTATCTTTTGATCATTCAATTCTCTTGCAAAACGTTGCATATATTTAAGATTTCTTGTGGATAGACCTTTCATCTCTGGGAATTCCTTTCGTAGGTCATTGGATATGTTTTCAATAACCTTAGTTCCCCACCCCTCTTGTTGTTGTCGATCTAATATCTGCTTGCCTAGTTTCCAATAGAGACTAATCATTTCTTTATTTACGGATAAATGCGCCCTGATTCTTGCACTACTTATTTCTTGCTTTAGACTATGGATTAACTCTACATAACTCTTGTCTAGTTCTTTGGTCATTTCATACTCCTCTTTGATTTAAATTTTGATACTTTATTCATTTAGCATAGAGTGATCCAGAAATTAAGGGTGCACATCCATACACTTGGTATAAATCAGTATTAAATTCAGCGTCGTTACTAAAAGCATCAGGATGGAGTTTACTAATTAATTTAACAAGATTCTCCACTGCTATACTCAAACTATTGCTTCGAGCAACATAAGACTCAGCTGCATTAGGACTTAGATAAGTCCAACCTGCCCTTTTCTTAATGTTTTTCCAATAATCAGTAATTAACTGCTCTTCGTTATCCCCACCAAACCAGCCAGTAATCTGCGTCAAACAACTTACCCAGCTTTTTTTATGCCAAAAAACATGCCCCCAAACCTCGCCATAGCAAATTAAACTACTTACTAACACCAAAAGCTCTGGCTTATTCTTTCTATAGCCAGAAAAAATACGTCTATCATCAAGAATTCCTACAATGCAATAGGGGTTATTGCATATGCTATCATTAATCATGTTCTTATATTCACTTAACATTTCCATTTTTCCCATTAACTTCACCTACTCTTTTTAACAATAGCTCACTAAGATCTTTCTTTATCCACTCATAATTTTTACTAAATTCTTCCCATATCTCTCTTGAAACAGGATATGGGTTGCCTTCTGGTAAGCGTGTCATTACACCAGAGGCGAAAACCTTGTACAAAAAATAATTCCCCTGCTCCCAAATATCTTCTATCCTTATTTTACTTTGTTTTCTATCCTCGGCGTTTTGTTGCTTCATATGTAGCTCGTTATAATCTTTCAGATAAAATCTGAATACATACTTCACCTCCTTTGGTATAGAAGTTGACTTCGCTTCGAAATCATCTAGTACCAAAAGCAAAAACCCAATTACCCACTCCTCTAAACCTCCACATCCCCATAAGTTCCGACTATTTGCCTTTTTGATTAATTCGCAGAATTTCTCCACTTTTAATCCACCTTTGCCACATAATTTATGACAAAAACAATAAAGCTTACTGATAAACTCTTTGTCCGCTAATTTTGCTCGAAGCCTCGCTGCGTTTTCTAAGTCCCACCTACCTGGTTCTTTAAACAAACTATCGCGATCTTCCGTGTAAATACAAGTCGTCCCAGGGTTATGATGAAATCCAGCCAACACCATTAAGCTTGTCAACCCATATGGATGTAGGGCATTATTACACGCAGGGCACACAAGTTCTAACCCATGCTTATCTATAGCTGCCAGTCCAAGTTTTCTTTTAAATTCTTCAATTGTAATTAATTGATTGCTGCCTTTAATTCTAGCGCTGTACATTTAAGCTTCCCCTTTTTTCCATTCTTGTAAACTAATCCTATTTTTAAAAGGATCTGGAAACGGATATATCTGAACTACGCGCCAATCACAATTATTAGTTGTATTTGTTGCGGCTTTTAAACTGAAGTTGGAAATCATGTTTATTAGCTTCTCAGTGGCAGCAGCAAAACTTGTCGTAACTGCAAACACTTGCCCACCTATTGGATACCAATTCCCCTCAATTGCTAACTCATACCAAAATTCATCAAAAAGCTCGTTTGAACTACTTGCATTTAACCAACGATCAAGAGCTAGAATTGTAACAAAATAATATTCTTCTTTATAGAATATGTGCCCCCAATAATGAGGTCTTTGCATCTTATTGTTTAAAGAACATAAGAGTTCAGTCTTGCCGTCTGATGCACGGGTAAATACCCTGTTAGGAAGCAATATATTCCCACTACAATTTGGATTATGTGCAATCGCCTTCTCAATTTGCTTTAGCCTTAAATTTAACACTTTTTTTTCTCCACTTAACTGTTTAACCAACACATCACTACTTTTCTTGAGTACTTTTTGTGATGCTCAGGAGTCGCTGAATGGTAGTACCTCACTGCCTTATGCCAAGTGCCGTGCTGAGCGTATAACGAACCAAGTAATTTAGCCGCATAGTTGATATTAATTTCTGGGGTCAGCATTTCTACAAGACTATCAAATTCTCCACCATGCCAACGATAATTTAATTGCATCACACCAATATCGATATTAGTCAGACCCGCACTAAGTTTTTCCTCGAGCAGTCCTTGAGCCTGAGATATAGACATAGGAAACATAGACCTACCACCAACATTAAGCGCATAAGCTTTCATTCCAGACTCAGTTTTTGCAATAGCAGCAAGCAGTCCAGTTGGTATTTGATACTTCTTTTCCGCATTGGCGATAAGCAATGATAGTTCTTGCTCACTATACTGAATTGTTGCCTTATCATCTGCCAAAGCAACAACCGAATTACTACACAGACTTAAGGAAATAACTAACACCAAGGCCTTTATTTGCTTGGCGCACTGATAGTATTTTGATATAATAATACTATATATTTGAAACCCTAAATTGTAAGAAAACATCATGGAAGATTTTGCCACATTCTGTAAAAACCAACCAAGTTTGCTTAGTAGGATTTGGACATCTCTTAAAACCAAACCTAAAGCACTTAACAAAAAGGGCAATCTAACGAAATTAGAAAGTATAGTTAAGCACGAATTGCAAACTCCTATAGACAATAAAATTGTTGAAAATAATTTTCGTGGTACGCTTTTTGAACCTTTTGCAAACAAAGATAATTTTTGGAATTTCATATTTGCTTTAGGTATGATTCTTGGCTCTATAACCATTGGATTCGTTTTTTCGTTAATTATAATGGTGTTGATATTAAAACATTTTTCTAGAGTTACTTTCATTGATGGGAAAGTTTTTAATAGCCAGGGAAAAGAACTAAGTTTAGAAAAACAAACACCTTCTGCTGTTTTTGTGATCCTAACTACTGTAGCTAGTACAGTTTGGATTAGTATGCATTTCAGCCCGTATTTAAATACTTTACCAAAAACTCTTTCTGCCGCTATTATCATTTCATGTTTTATTTCCATTCCAACCTTATTTTTTATATTAAAAAATTGTCCTATTTCCATTATGTTTAATCGCAATTTCTGGAGCTTTGAGGCTAGCTCTACCGATCTTAGCCGTCGTAGCAATGATTATTATAATCGCCTTCGTAATCCTGTTTACAGCTTTCTTTCTAATAACATCTATCATCGCAAGAAATAAAATCACCCCTTAGTTTTCTTGCTAGCGTCCACATGCTGCCCCTCGTTAGTAGCAACTGTTCCGCTAGTATTATCCGGTTTAAAGTCTTGTATTAAATTCTTGGCGGCTTCAGGAGAGAAGTCGTGAGCATTATTAGACGGTTTAGCTACTGGATTCCCATCCAAACTACTTATCTTCTCAGAACTACCGTAATAATTCATTATTGGCTCAAATTCTGGTATAGGTTGATCGCTTGGGCGACCTACTGGCGTAATGTTGCTCTTGCCAGTTACTGGATTGTAGCTTAGAAGTTCTAACGTTTTTGAAAGCTGGTCGTTTCCGAATCTATTAGCCTCGAAGTTGTCTAGCTCTTTACGTCTTTGATCTTCTATGGTTTTACCTTCTGATTTTGCAGTCTCAATTTGCTTGTGAGCATCATTTTGGTTTTGCTTTGTTTTCTCTTGTAGCTTCGCTCCAGTCTCCTTAATTGTTGTGTCTGTGTTTTTTGCGTCTGGTATACCATTTTTATCAGTGAATTCAGAAAATGCAGTGCTTGTGCCAGGTTTGCTGTTAACTTCATTTTTGTGTTGTTCCCCAAAAGTACTAACTGGATCAGATGAGTTTATAGCGTTCGCGCCAGTTGTAACTTGCTGTAACACCTCATTTGCTTTTGCACTACTTATTTGGCGGAACACCTGTTTTGCAGAATCACTGCCAGAAAGTACCTCTTTTGCCGCGTCCGAATCAGAACTACCGTACTGTTTTTTGTAGGCGTTAATAACATCCTGAGTCATGTCTTTGGAGAACTCACTACCATGAGACTGAGTGTAATCAAGAGCTTTGTTATAGCCATCAATATTGTCTTTATGAGTACTAATTGATTTCTCAAGTCTTGTGGTTTCATTGTACGATTCTCGTATACTGTCTTGCTGGGTTTTATCAATACCCAAACTCTCAAGGTAAGCCGAATGTTTACTTGAATTACTATTAACCGAGTTTTTGCTGCTTGTTCCAGTATCACTATTAATCTCAGATGAACTCCCCTCTGTTTGATCACTTGAATTACTAGCAGTAACGCTACCACCAGCGCCTACATCAAAACCTAACATTTTAGCCAATGCACCCCCTGCAGTAAAGTCAGCTTTTGCATGAGCTTCTGCATTTTGAGCCCAACTATAGCCATTGCTTTTAGTCATTCGATCAATTTGAGTTAGAGCTTTTGATAGTTCTTTCCCTTCACTAGTGCTGGTATCAATATTATAGCCATTGTCAGTTCTCGTATTCTCAGCAACGGTTTTAAGTGCTGACACCTCTTTGTTAACCAAAGATTCTTGTGTCTTACTTAAGCTTGCACTATCACTTTTTGTAGCCTGTACCTCCTGATGCTTGCCTTCATGCAATGATGTTGATAACCCATCACTCTCATGATAACTTGCCTCGCCAACTGAAGATGTACTACCAGCACCACCGGTAGTAATCATCTGACCATTTGGCAGTATTTTCTCCATTGATCCGTCTGAATTAATACCGCTATTAGTACCGGTGACAAACTGACGTGAATCGTCATACTTATTCTCATTAACATTTGAGCGATTGCGATTGGCAATTGACTGGTTGTCATATTGTTTACCCCCGCTGGATTGCTCGGCTGCTGCCGCTCCGCCTGCACTCTGAGCGGTTGCCATAATTGAACCAGCTAAATGAAGAAAACCGCCCTCACTCATACGAGTTACATAGACGGCAAGAAATGGTATCAGTAACGTTAAGTTAGCCGCAACGCTTGCTATGGAATCCATTTGCTTGACGGCAGTTGACCAACTACTATAGCTAACTATATGCGCTGGCTCATAAGCCGTATCGATCATCATATTTAGCATGGACAGAAGCGGGGGCCATAATTGTAGCGATAGACAAACCGTTATCCAGCCTCGATAAGATTGCATACCTCCGGCAAATAGCATGAGTGGTACAACGAATACAAAGCTGCCATATATGAGGTTTTTAATTACAGTTAGTAAACCGGTTAATATACGCTCAGCCAGATCTCCAGCTATTAAGCCTCCAGCCTCATGCTGGAGTTGAGCCTTAGCAGTTGGGTATTTCCCTGATCTGTACTGATTAAGTGAGTTAATCATCATATTATGCTTAAGTATGGTCTCAACTGAACTCTCATCATTATAAAGTGCTTCAATCTGACCTTTTAATGCTTCGTTCATACCAAGATGCGATGGATTATATTCAACCCCAGCACCAGGTGCTCGTAACTTAATTGAAATTGCCGTAATATCAGTAAGGATTGACTCCTTCATTATTTTCTCAAAGTATGGTACGGCCTGCTTGCAGGTTGGTGAGGGTTCTTGCTTTGTTCCCCCAATTATCATTGGTACCCTAGTGAATGTACCGGCTTTGCTGCTCACTAATTTCCACATGTCTTTAGTAGCTACTAATTCTTCTTTAGTGAACTGGTGACCGATCATTGCCGGAAGCACGACACAACGTTTGATAAAGCTGTTCATGTTGGCAACAAATTCTGGATGACGTACATGTGCTTGCAGTACTTCTTTAGAAAGTCTTGCTCCAAACACAGTGCCATGGTGATAATAATTAAATGCAGATCTACCATCCACTGCACTAAATGCTTGCTCAAATCCTATAGTAAGTAGATGACCAATTTCTTCAACTACTCCAATAGGAAGAGCAAAAGCTAACGGGATATTATCCACACGCCAAAAATGCTTTTCTACATGGTCTTTGATGTTCATTGATGTCTTTGGCAAAAGTAAGGCATTAATTACTACAATCATCCCGCCAACTTTGAGCAGATACTGCCTCCATTCTCCTTCTGCTCTACTTGCTGCCATTTTCCACGCATAGAACACACCAACCATTAACGCCGCAGTGTTAACCATTGCAGGAAACAGAGTGGAATTACGTAGCATTGCAATGGCATTGAGCGTATTAAACATGTGATAGGCATAGCCGTATAAGTGTATTGTTAATTCCATCTTTTTTTCCTATTGTTTGCGTCTATTATTTTGTTAATTCTATATTCCTATATTTCTATCCTAGTTATTCTGGCTACCAATGAATGACTCAAAATTACGATCAAAGTAATCCACATCACGCCTGAGTCTTTCTTTGCTATTGGCAATTAACTCATAACGCCCCCTCGCTTCTACTCTTGCCCCAGCCAGCATACGCATAGTTTCTCTGGTATCCTGCTCAAAAGCCTCAAATTTTTTGGCATCAGCTACTTGAGCATGTGACAACTCTCCAACTGCTTCTTGTACTTCAGTCAGTAATGACTGTAAGTAATAAGTAACCACATCAAAACTCAGCGCCTCTATATATTCCGTTTGATTGCTGATAACATTGTTCTTGCCAGAATAGGTGGCTAGATCCATTTCTATTTTTAGGATTAATTGCTCAGAAGACAGGGCAATAATGGTTTCTTCTTCAGCTGTCAAAGAACCATCATTGGCTAGAATCTTATCTACTATTGATGCAACTATTTTTTGTACTCGCTGGAATAAGAACGCACCTTTACGTATTGCCTTTTCTTTGGCCACAGGGTTAGTACAATGTTCAGCTTCATCGCAAATATATAAACGAATATTGTCGCTATCGACTCCATCTGCCCCAATGAATTGCTTGATTAAATCGCGGCTCACCAATGATTTAAGATGCTGTACTTTTGGCTTTCTATCCTCACCTTTAGTACCAATAATAGTACCTGATATACTCATCAATAATTCTTTGAGCTCCTTAGCATCGCCATCAGAGCCAACTTTCTTAGCCAAAGCTTTCCAAACAAGATTATAGTTTTCACCAAGTTGCGACTCTAACTCTTCTGCTCCTTTGATTGGATCTCCATCATCTTGCTTTGATTTGCGTTGATAGTCAGCCATATCTTTACCGCCACCAGTAAGAACCATCCGAGATTGACGCAAGCCTTCAGCTTTAGCATTCTCTTTTGGGAACATGGGATCCATAAGAGACTGGATAGCATGGCATTTATCTACACTCATTTTGTTAAGCCAATCAGCCTTCGCATCAAGATATTCCAAAAGATCCTGACATTGCGGGCAAAGTGTTTTGATAGCCATCATTCCACCGTAAGTAGCCGCATTAGCTGGTAAATTCTTTAAATAAGCCATTAATTCTGGTGTTGATACTAATGATAATGCACCACCAAGTAATTCTATTTGAGCTCCGCAAGGCAACCCTCCAAGTTTACATGTTGGTGCACGTGCCTGAATTAATGATAATTTAGGATCTGCCGGAGTTTTGATAATCACCGATCCGCCCATAAAATGACCGGCAGCTTGTTCTTTGACAATAGCTGATGCTGTACTATTGCTCATTGTGCCGCTAGGAAATACATCCTTAATTAGACTATCAAATCCAGCCAAGGACGTTTGAGGAATGCATAATAGAATTGATAGCAATATTACTCTAAGCATGAAGTACACCCCTTTTCTTGTTTTAATTGTGTTGCTTGTTGATCAATCATTGTTGACTTTAGTTCTGATTTTTTTGGCTCAGCTGCATAATTCGTTACAATTTCAATACCTAAATGCTTGGCAAGAAGGAGGGCTTTTTCTTCAATATCTACAACTGAAACACCTCCTCTTACTAATTCAAACCTTTGCCTACTCTCATTAACAACCGCAATGACAGTTGGCATGATTTTAAGCCCAAGCTTTTCTATTAATTCGGGGCTTGTATGCGTCTTGTAATACTGGCTTTGGCTATGATCAGGGCTAATAGCCTCAACCTTAAATCCGTATTTTGTAGCAAAACTATTGAGGTGTTTTTCTAAAGTGGGGCAATGAGGACAATTATCTTGTCTGAAAACAAACAATTCGACCTTTGTAGCTAATTCTTGCAATGTAGCTCTGTCATCTGCTTGCTGTTGCTGGTTTCTGATATCTCGACCATAAATGTTTTGTGGGTTCTTTAGCTCATCAACAATGTCAGGGTTTAAGAAATTAGCCATTAGCCAATTCAAGCTAAGTATTTCGGCATTATCCATCATTTCTTTTTCCTTTAATTTATACAATTTGATATATTCAAGATTGTTTGGATGCCTGATCGCTAAATGCTTTAACAACTCAAGCTCCTTAGAAAACTCCTCATTCTCTTTTTTAGCCTGCTCCATTTGTGCTAGAGTTGGTGCCTGATTTTCTTCCGTAAAATCCTCTTGCTCCTTGGCATTTTCATCAAACCATAACCACCCACGATAACGTTGCTCAAAGAAAGATTCTTTAGCATTAGCAGTGGCTGCTATAAGCTGGAAGAGAACAAATAAGCTAGCTAATATTTTGTTTTGCATATTATTTCAATTGCTCCAGTTCCTGCTTTAACTTAATTAGTTTATTAAAAGGGTCTGAACTCGCTTTATGCCAATTCTGGGACTGAGTCCACCAGCTATCACGTACTTGCGGATTTTTTTCAGTTTTCGAAAGCATAAACAATCTATAACTTTCACCTACTATTCTGTCATACTCCATTTGAGTTGCTTTAATTTCCTGCTGCTTGGCTAATATCTTTTGATCAAGTACTCTTTTTCGTTCTCTTTCTATCCCAGCAAGTCGCTCCCTCTCCAAGACTGCAAGCCTCTCTTTTTCTAGCCTTGCTATTGTGGCCAGTCTTTCACGCTCTACCCGTTCCTCCTCCAATTTTGCCTGGCGCTCAGCTTCAAGTTTTGCTAATCTTTCCCTTTCTAATTTGGCTAAACGCTCTACTTCCAAAAGCCTTAATCGTTCTGCCTCTAATCTTCTTTCCTCGTCCGCCTCTGTTGAATCATCTCGCACCTTGCCATTCCAGCCACTCATATTATTTGCCTGGTTTGATGGGTCATCATCGTATTTACGGATGCTTTCCATGGAAGCCCCTACAGTAGATGCTAGTTCTCCTGCCTTAGGTGTTTTGTAAGTTCCGCCAAACTTGATTTTTAAGTCGTCAATAAACTCACCAAAGTCGACCTGATTCCAGTCTATGTGTTGTATATCTTCGAGAGTTAAACCCCGGCAATCAGGAGCACTACCACTGCCGAAGTTTCTACCTAACTGTTTTCTTCCTTCAACCTGGATGACTTTGTCTAGCAAGTTGCCAAAACAACAAAAACGATGCTTAATAGCAGTAGTGATGTTCATTTTCTTGGTACTCTGCTTACCAACATATACGCAAAGCTTTTTTGATCTCATATCGATCAATGTTTGCTCATCTTTAGTACATTTGGCTCCAAGATTCTTACCCCACCCCTTACCATCTATTTGACAACAATTGCTATAACCAACAGGCTTCTTGGCACAATGCTGGTCAGTTCCTTGAAACAAGTTGAAATTACCGTCTTTATCAGGATTCATATTGCTGGTGGCATATAACTTTGACAGTGAATCCATCATCTCGCCATTAGTTTCATAACTCTTATCAACACAGTTACCGTCAATACAAGGTATACCTTTGCATATCAGGCCATCCTTGCCTGGTTTTTCCTCAAAACCCATCCGAGCTGTTTGATTATCTTTATTTACTACATCCCAAGACTTACAAGAAAACTCACGTTGCAAGTTAACGCATGACCCAAGTGAATCCTTCAATAAACAATCAAGATCGCCAACCGCATAACAATGCTCAAACAAACGACAATCATTCTTACTTGGGTAGTTACATGTTTTGACATAAGCCCACTCCCAACAATCACGTGTTACCTCAAAGCCTTCAATTATTCTTGTTGCTCTACCGCCAACACATGTTTTAACAGCATTTGAACATGGAGAAATTTCAACAAATCTACTACCAGCATTAGCCGTAAAAGCAGCTATTGCTTGTACTAGCATTATTGAAATTAGACATATTTTGAAAGTACGGGTAATCATTGTAATTTACACCTCTCTGTCCAATCCTCAAGCCATTCCTCACAAAGATCATATACCTCCCGAAACTGATAACTAAACTCATATTCGTCCCACACCACACGCCAACGTGGAAAACCTTCATTAATGTTGCCCAAGCCTCTCCCACTTGCTGGAAAACCAACATGCTCACCAATTTGCTCAATTGACAC
>JANNVO010000028.1:0-9189 GCA_031414475.1 Rickettsiales bacterium | reverse complement strand
ACTAATACTAATATAAATTTCATTAATCCCAGACCATTTTAAATTAAAATCAATTATCCTCACCTTTGTAAACTTTAGAATATTTTTTGTAAAGTCATATATAACTAATACCGCACTTCCTATTCGCAATGTCCCTCCCTGGAGCAATTAATCCTCTTACAAAAAAGAACCAGTTCGTCATACAGGACTTGACCCAGTATCTTCTTTTATTACCTAAGATCCTGTAGGCCGAAGGCATGCGAAGCCTATCAAGCTCAGGATCTTCCTTCCGTTGCCTTGGGTCCTGAGTCAAACTCAGGTTATTGAGGATCATAAATAGGAATCACTATACAAAATGCATCATCTCTTAATAAATTTAAGACAATAGTAATCTTTCTGTAAACACTACTTAAAAATAATGTTAGAATAGAAGTTATAGTTTTTCAATTCAGGGTACCGACTATGAACAATTTTTTACCAGATACAAATTCTCTTTATGGACTGATTGAGTCTGCACGACATAGTTTATCTCCTTCTAGGTTTGGTCTAATAATGACGCATAAATGGCTTGAGCAACCAAACAACCCTTTTGGTAAAACGCATTTAGCCTCTCTGATGAAAGCTGGCCTAGATATGACAGAACGAATGACTAGAATATATAAAAAACCCTCATTTGGTATTACTAAGTGTATGGTAGATGGAAAAGAACAGAAAATTCATAAACGCACTCTTTGTAAGGACGTATTTTGTCATTTACAACATTTTGAAAAACCAGAATATAAAGGGTATCAACCAAAACTTTTAATAGTAGCCCCTATGTCTGGTCATCACGCAACACTATTGCGAGGGACAGTTCAAGATACGTTACCGTTTTTTGATGTATATATAACCGATTGGGTTGATGCCAACCAAGTACCAATTACAGATGGAAGCTTCGATTTGGATTCATTCATTGATTATGTCATTAATTACATAAGGTTTCTTGGACCTAATGTGCACGTTCTTGCAGTTTGTCAACCTACAGTACCAGTACTAGTAGCTACCGCACTGATGTCACAAAATAATGACATCCACGTACCAAAATCAATGATTCTTATTGGCGGGCCTATTGATGCGAGAAAAAACCAGACAAAACCTGGAGATTTTGCTGTAGATAAAAGCTTAGTATGGTTCGATCAAACCCTAATAACCAATGTGCCAGCCAACTACCCAGGCCACAGACGAAGAGTCTATCCTGGCTTCCTGCAGTTAGCTGGGTTCATGGCAATGAATTTGCAAAGACACATAACTTCTCATTACGATTTATTCAAAGATCTTGTCGGTGGAAATGAAGAGCAAGTTGGTAAGCAAAAGAAATTTTATGATGAATATTTATCTGTAATGGATTTACCGGCAGAATTTTACTTACAAACTATAAAAGAAGTATTTCATGACTTTTCGTTGGCTAAGGATAAATTCGTCTCTAGAGGTAGGCAAGTACATTTGGAATCAATTACTCAATCTGCTTTAATGGGTATAGAAGGAGAGAATGATGATATCGCAGCCGTGGGCCAAACTAAGGCAGCACTGAGTTTATGTAAAAATATTCCTGATAGTAAGAAAAAATATCACTTACAAAAAGGAGTTGGTCATTATGGGGCTTTTAGTGGCAGTAAATTTAGGCAAGAGATAGTTCCATCAATAAAAGATTTTGTTTACGCAAATGATCAAAAAGTGTAGTATGTGCTTTTCAATTTGCAATAATCTCTAAATAGTTATGGAAATAGCAGAAAACGTCGATCAGGTCGTGACACAAGCAAGTACCGCAGACCTATCAATAATATCATTGGTAATGTCATCAGATTTAATTGGTAAGTCTGTTGTGTTAATCCTTCTTTTCTCCTCAATCTGGAGCTGGGCAATAATTATAAATAAATTAAAATTATTTTCTGCAACAAAGCAAAAGATGAAGAATTTTGAGAATCTGTTCTGGTCTGGACAGGTCTTAGATGATCTTTTTGAAAGAGTAAAGAGATCTGTCGACAATCCTTTATCGGCTGTTTTTGTTAGTGCAATGACTGAATGTAAAAAAAGTAATAACAAGGATCCTCAAAAAAACGACTCCATTAGGATTGGTCACAAAGAAAGAGTATCTGGCTCGATGTATCTTTCTCGGAATAGAGAGCTTGAACAACTTGAAACTAAACTTGGATTTTTAGCTACAGTTGGCTCTTCAGCTCCATTTATAGGTTTGTTTGGGACGGTATGGGGTATTATGCATAGCTTTCAATCTATCGCAGCTTCTAAAAACACTACTCTCGCCGTGGTAGCTCCAGGTATTGCTGAAGCTTTGCTTGCGACTGCTATTGGTCTTTTTGTAGCTATACCAGCCACAATTTTCTATAATTATTTATGTTCTGAAATGGATAGCATTAATAATAAACTTGATGATTTTATTGGCGAGCTAAGCTCCCTAATTTCAAGAGCAATTGACGAAGAGAAAATGTAACTATGGGAGCATCTATCCAAGGACGCGACACCGGCAGAAGACGTCGTAAACTAATGAACGAAATTAACGTCACTCCGATGGTTGACGTGATGCTTGTCCTCCTGATTATCTTTATGATCACCTCCCCCATGCTCGTCGCAGGCATCGAGGTAGACCTGCCACAAACTGAATCATCTCCAATCTCAGGCAGCGATAAACCTTTAGTCCTAGGCATAGACAAGAACGAAAGATTATTTCTCCTCGATACTTTAATTAGCAAAGATAGTCTTGTAGAAAAACTTAAAGAGATTACTAAAGAAAACAAAGATACCAGGATCTTTGTAAAAGGCGATAAAAGTGTATCTTATGGAGTAATTGTTGAAACAATGGCGCGCATAAAAAATGCTGGGTTTACCAAAGTTGCGCTCATTTCGGACATAAAACATAAATAAATGAAAGAACAAGAAGATAAGAAATTTCAAAGAGCTATTATTATCTCGGCGATCTTACACTTAGTTTTACTAGGAGTATTTTTTCTTGGCTTTCCTTCGGTGTTTGAAAAACTACCTGAAGAACCAGATGTTATGACCTTTGAGATTCTTTCTATGAGCGATATAACAAACATAAAAACTGAAAATATTGTTGCTAAAAAAGCCATTGAACCTGAAAAGTCAAAAGAAGTAAAAAAGTCAGCTACTGCAAAAAAACAAGCCCCTACCCCGCTGGAAGCCAAGCCAGAAGAGAAAAAAGAACCAGTCAAGGAAGAAGAAAAACCCAAAGACGCTGAAAAAATACCAGAAAAAGAATCAATAAAAAAAGAAGAAAAGAAGACAGAGCCGGAAAAAAAAGTAGAACCAAAAATAGAGCCTAAGAAGGATCCTAAAAAAGAAACCCCAAAGCCTAAAGCCAAGAAAAAAATAGCACCAATAGAGGAAGATAGCCTTGACTCTATTCTAAAGAATTTGGAAGAGGAGTCTATAGGAACGGACTCAAAAATACTTAAGAAAAGTAACGCTGAGCAAGTAGAGGGAACAAAGAAAGCAAGAGGGATGGAATATAACGAAGAGTCCCCACTTTCTATTACAGAGAAAAACTATATTAAGAATCGTGTTGAAGAGCATTGGAGAAAACCTGCTGGACTAAATCTTGAAGGAATAAGTATATACGTACATATGTCATTGGAAACTAATGGACAGCTAAAGAAACTACCAGAAGTTATAAGTAGTAATTGCCAACTTGCTGCTTCCGTTTGCAAACTTGTCGAAGATACTATCCTTCGTGCAATAAAGGAAGCGAGTCCATTTGAAAATTTGACAATAGATCGCTATGATATATGGCAAGAGAACAAAATGCGTTTCGATCCAGGCAGTATGGATTAGTTAATTATTAAAAAATGTTTATATGAAAAAATTACTTTTAGCCGTTACACTATTTTTACTTCCATTACTTGCTAAAGCAGATAACGTAATTCACATAACAAAAGGAATTGCAGACCCAATACCTATAGCTATTAATAGCTTTAGGGGTGTAGATCCAGCCGATATAAAAATCGCGCAAGATGTTATCTCAGTTATCTCTAATGATTTAAAAGGTTCTGGGATGTTCAGACCTATTTCTTCAGCCGCCTTTATTGAGTCAAAAATAGGAACTAGCCACACACCTTTATTTGCGGCTTGGCAACAAATAAATGCTAATTTATTATTAAATGGAGAAGTAACTAAAAATGCCAATGGTAAGCTTCAAGTTAAATTCATTCTGTGGGATGCTATTTTAGAAAAGCAACTTGTCAGTGAATCTTTTGAGTTGTCAGAAAAATTATGGCGCAGAGTGGCGCATAAAATAGCCGATAGCGTTTATAGTAAAGTCACGGGTTATGATGGTTATTTTAATACCAGAATTGTTTATGTTTCTGAAAGTGGGCCATATTTAAAACGGGTAAAACGCCTTGCACTAATGGATCAAGATGGTGCTAATCACCAGTATTTAACTAATGGTTCTGATTTAGTTCTTACGCCTAGATTTTCACCAGATGGTAAAAAAATACTTTATCTATCTTATAAAAACAGAATACCTCAAGTGCATATGCTTGACCTGCGCTCGGGCAAAAGTCAGCTGTTAGGGCATTTTCCAGGAATGTCATTCGCCCCTCGTTTTTCTCCTGATGGCGATTATGCAATTATGTCTATAGCAAAAAACGGTGTTACTAATATTTATGAAATGAGCCTTAAGAGTAAGAAAGTATCGCAACTAACTGATGGATCAAGTATTAACACTTCTCCGAGCTACTCTCCTGATGGTAAAAATATTGTTTTTCAATCAGACAGGCATGGAGCAAGGCAATTATTTGTTATGGGCAGAAATGGTTCTAATATTCAGAAAATTAGTTTTGGTGGCGGTTCTTACGCTGAGCCTAATTGGTCTAGTCGTAACTTCATTGCATTTACAAAAGTGAGCAGAAGTAGCGGCTTTACTATCGGCGTTATGAAACCAGACTTTGTTGATGGGCAAAGCAATGAACGCTTAATTGCAAGTGGTTTTCTTGTTGAAGCACCTTCATGGGCACCTAATGGTAGAGTTCTAGTATTTACAAAAGGCTCTCGCCATAAAGGAAAAGGCTCTAGTGGGTTCAATAGGATTTATACTATCGATTTCACTGGCTACAACGAGCGCATAATACCTACTCCTAGCGATGCTTCCGATCCAGATTGGTCGCATGTTATAGATTGACGTTCCGCTGTCATACCGAACTCGATCCGGTATCTTCCTTTGCCTTGACCAGGGTTTCCGAAGAAGATCCTGAATCAAGTTCAGAATGACTTCTTTTGCCTTTACTAGACTACCATAATTTTAATAATTTCCACCAGGCCCCGCCTATAAAGATCCAGATCAATAAATATACTATGCTTGTTACTAACCCAATATACCACCAATCCTTAGTTTTCATATATCCAGCACCAAAAAATATCGGTGAGCTACTCAGGCCAAAATGCGTTAACCCAGCAGATAAGGTTGATAAAAAACTTAAAATTAATGCTGCAAGCGTTCCTGGAACTCCTGCATTGACAAATAAAACTAAGAATGTTGGCAATAGCACTGTAATATGAGCTGTAGTGCTTGCAAAAAAATAGTGAATATAAAAATACAGCAATGATAAAATGATCAACGAATTTATTGGTGAAGTGTCAATAAAAAGAAATTGCAGCTTAGTTCCAATCCAAGTCATCAAACCAAATTTAGATAAAAAATCTGACAACATGACAAGTGTTGCAAACCAAATAAAAGTATGCCACGCTCCTTTATCGGCTAAATTATCCTCAAAATTGATCACTCGGGTAACAAATAAAATAGATAGACCTATTAAAGCTACTGTTGTTGGAGGTAAACCAAATTTGGGACCATTAATCCATAATGCTATTAAAATTACAAATACTACCATCATGATAATTTCATGAATAGAAATACTTCCCATGGAAGCTAATTTTTCCCGCGCTATTTTCGGAGCAGAATCTGAATGTTTAATTGTAGGTGGGTATAGATAATATATAACTAGCGGCATTACTGCTAGAGAGATAATGCCTGGAACAATAGCCGCTATTGCCCAGTCTGTCCAAGATATGGAATAACCGGCATTTTCTGCAAGCTTTACAGCAAGCGGATTGGCTGCCATTGCGGTAATAAATAATGTGCTTGTAATAACAGTTGATTGTGTACAGACACTCATTATAAAACCACCATTTTTGGAAGAAACACCTGGATGTTCTTCATCAGAAAATGACTTGCAAATAGATTTAGCAATAGGGAAAATTACCCCACCTCCTCTTGCCGTGGCACTTGGAATTAATGGCGACAAAACAAAATCAGCAATTACCAAAGCATAGGAAATTCCAAGTGTACTATGACCTATTTTAGATAGTACATAGTAAGCCACTCTAGAACCAAGCCCTGTTTTGATAAAGCCATTGGAAATAAAAAAAGCAAAAACCACTAACCAAACTATACTATCACCAAAACCAGACAAACATTCAGATAATGATAATGTATTGGTTAGCACACAAGCGAGAATACTAAGCAAAGCAATAACACCCATAGGTAGAGGGTTTAAAATAATACCAATTATGGTCGCTATAAAAATGATAAGTAGATGCCAGGCATTTTCAGATATAGCCTCAGATATTGGCAAATACCAGGCGATTAATGACAAACTAATGGTCAATAATAGAGTAAGATTGTGTTTTTGATGCTTTGCTTTATTTAACATGATTTGTATAATATGGATAATATTTTGTTCTTAGTAAAACTAAGGTTTTCAATTTATACCATACCATGACAAAATCAATTATATTCTTAAACAAAAGATTATCAAGGTTACATTATTATCGCTAAGCATAAGTATTGCACTGCTTTCATATAAAAGAAGGGTTCAAAAAGAGAAATGAATTAACCAGATTGCGCGGCCAATCGATTATATAGCACATTCAGTCCTACAACTTACAATTCAGTTGCAAGGTTTGATTTATTCTATCTCCTCAAGATTCACAATAATATTGGGCGATTTATTTATCTCGTGCTTAATCATTCGGCGCAGCGTCTTAGCAACACAAGACTCTATCTGATCTGTGGTAAGTCCAGATTTACTTTGCTTGCGCTGATCTGATACCGCATCAATAATTCCTTGTTTAATCTCAGAAATAAAATCTGAATCTTCAATCGGATCTAGTAATCCAGGAAGTGCAACCATTGGGCTACATACCAGTCTTAACTTGGAATCTACAACCACTGCAGCAACTGCAATACCATCGTCGCGCATTCTTCTACGCATTCTAAATATCTGCGAATCATCTGGTAAGAGATAATTACCATCTACTGCTAGGTAGCCGTTTTTTACAACATCAATAATTTTTGACCCCTCTTCCTTCTGAAGTAAAACAACGCTTCCATTTTCAACTTCTATCGCTTGTTTAATACCGCTTGCCCTTGCTAGCTTTGCGTGCTCGTGAATATGTACTGGCTCTCCATGAACAGGTACACATATTTGTGGCCGTACAAGTTCATACATTTTTTTGAGCTCGTCTATGGCTGGATGACCAGACACGTGAACAAAGTGGTCACGTTCTGTTATTACCTCAACACCCTTTTTTACAAAAATATTAAATAGCTTAAAAATCTTTTTCTCGTTACCGGGAATAATCTTGGAAGAAAAAATAACTGTATCTTTCGGCGCAAGCTTAACTGAGTGATGTGAACCACTTGCCATCTTAGATGTCGCTGCCATTGGTTCTCCCTGACAACCAGTAGCAATTATAAGCAAATCCTCTCTTTTATAGTTACCGATTGATCTCTCATCTACAAGCGGAGCAATATCAGCTAAATACCCACTCTCTTGTGCTGCTGCAAATATTCGATGTAAACTGCGACCAGTAAGGCAAACTTTTCTTCCAGTTTTTTGGCCAGCATGAATCAAAGTATCTAGCCTCGCAAGATTAGAAGCAAAAGTGGTAACAACAACCATTTTGGGACAACCAGCAATAATATCAACTAGGCTATCTCTAACATCACCCTCTGAACCAGAAACACCTTTGTTAAACACATTAGTCGAATCACAAACTAAAGCCAAAACCCCTTCGTCACCACAAGCTCTAAGGGCTGTTTCATCTGAAGACTCTCCCACAACTGGGTTAGGATCGAATTTCCAATCACCTGTGTGAAGTACATTTCCAGCCTTTGTCCTGATCATAAGAGCTTGCATTTCTGGCGCGGAGTGAGTCAACCCTATCATTTCAATAGAGAATGGCCCAAGTTCAAGCCTCTTGTTTGGATCTAACTCAATAAGTTTAATGTCGCTGGCAAAAGAATATTCAGATAATTTTGCTTTTAAAAAACATTTTGTAAATTTTGTTGCGTAAACTGGGCATTCAAGCTCGTTCCATAGGTATTGAATAGCTCCTAGGTGATCTTCATGAGCATGCGTCAATACTATACCTAATAAATCTTTTTTATAAGCCTCAATAAAACTAAGGTCTGCTACGACCATATCAACGCCAGGCAAATAATCGTCAGCAAAACCACTGCCACAATCAATCATTATCCATTTACCTTCAAAATGGTATAAATTAACATTAATACCAATTTCATTTGATCCGCCAAGTGGCAAGAACAATAGTTTATCTTTATATGTTTTGAAGTTGATTGACATCTATTTTGCTATATGATTGAAAATTTGGATGAACTATACCTTATTCTTTCTAGATAGTCTATGATTAACAATCGATTGGTTAATATTAGTTTAATTGCGTTTGGCTTTCTTTCGCTTATTTTGGTTATATTTCCAAGTTTTGATATTCAAATATCCGAACTATTTTACTCAAAAGAATTTGGCTTTAAATACAAAGAGCAATATGCAGTGGTCTTGTTCTATAAAGCAGTACCAATCTTAACTAAGACTTTTGTTTTAGTATGCACTCTTTACCTATTATATATATTAATTAAATTCAAAAGCCTCAAAAAAGCCCTATCTTCCTGGGCACTTTTCTTAATTATTTCGGCTATAATTGCTCCTGGAATAACTGTGAATTCACTGTTAAAGGATAATTTTGGTCGAGCACGGCCTAGGGAAATAGTAGAATTCGGTGGTAATAAAGAGTTTTCTAGAGCCTTTGCGATCTCAGATCAATGCCCTAAAAACTGTTCTTTTTCCTCTGGCCATGCCGCTATGGGTTATTCTTTTTCTTCAATAGCTTATGTTG
>JANNVO010000027.1:0-4232 GCA_031414475.1 Rickettsiales bacterium | reverse complement strand
GCTGAAATTCTAGAAGCAACTCCAAGAACTATTAAACAAATAAAAATTACATACTCATCTTGATATGAGGATAGAAAATGTATACTTAGAACACTTTTCACTTATTGCTTTTAGGAACTTGTCGGAGTTGTTTTTAAATGTTTCAAATGGAGTAAACATTATCGTTGGTCACAACGGTAGCGGAAAAACCAGTATATTAGAGTCTATTTCCTTGCTATCACCAGGTAAGGGGCTTAAAACGGCTAATTTTGATGATATATGCAAGTACGGAGAAGGCGCTTGGGAAACACGTTTTAAATTACATAGTAAGCTTGGAGCAGCAGAAATTATCACTAATTTTCGGATGCAGGAAAAAAGTAGAAAAATTTCTTACAATGGATCTAAAATTTCAAGCACAGAATTAACAAATTTTTTAAATGTTATATGGGTTACTCCTCAAATGGAGGGTATATTCGCCGCCTCTCCTAGTATTAGAAGAAGGTTCCTTGATAGAATAGTATATAACTTTGATCCTCACCATGCGAAGAGATTATCCAAATATGAGCATTATGTAAGAGAACGTAATAAAGTTCTTGCACAGCGAGGTTGGGAATCAGAACTATCTTGGCTTGGAGTGATTGAAGATAAAATAACCGAAGAAGCTATAGCCATTGATACTGCAAGGCAAAAAGCGATCGATCTCATGCAAAAATCTATTGATTCTTTAGCTACAGATTTTCCTAAAGCGAACCTTAAGCTTAGCAACCTATTCGCAGAACAAAGAGATGGAACAAGTGTGTTTGATCATTATAGGGAAGAATTACTAAATAATCGTGCAAAGGATTCCTATTTGGGTAGAGCTAGTTTTGGTATACATAGAAGCGATTTTATTGTCACTCATCGAGTTAAGAAGAGATTAGCAAGGCTTTGTTCAACAGGAGAGCAAAAAGCTTTATTGATATCAATCATTTTATCATCGATTGACTCTATTCTTAAAAGCACTAATTTTGTACCCATATTATTGTTAGATGAGCTGTTTGTGCATTTAGACAAAGAAAGGAGGGGGCAACTTTCGGAGTACATTACATCCACTAAGTTGCAGACATTTATAACAACAACTGATATTATAGGCATCGAGTATTTGGCGCTTAAATCAAATATTATTGAGTTATAACTCTTCATATTAGAATTATGTGCTAGGATCTATAGTAATAAACCAGCAGCCTTGGCCTATTAGAGAACTGATATGATAGAAAAAAAACCAGACTGGATTAGAGTTAAAGCTCCAATATCTAAAGAATATCAAAGTACTAAAAATTTAATTGATAGTCTAAAACTTAACACTGTTTGCCAAGAAGCTGCATGTCCGAACATTGGAGAATGTTGGGAAAAAAAACATGTTACCGTGATGATACTCGGTTCAGTATGCACTAGAGCTTGCGCTTTTTGTAATATTGAGACAGGAAGGCCAGATTTGCTTGATCCGCACGAACCAGAGAGACTAGCAGTTGCTGTGGGCAAGCTTGGTCTTGAGCACGTAGTGATTACCTCTGTAGATAGAGATGATTTACCAGACGGAGGAGCAGGACATTTTGCTGAGTGCATCAAAGCAATTAGAAACTCAGCACCCAATACAACGATTGAAATATTGACTCCAGATTTTTTAAAAAAAGATGGAGCTCTAGAGACTGTAGTCGCGGCAATGCCTGATGTATATAATCACAACATAGAAACGGTACCTTCGTTGTATAAAACAATTAGACCAGGTGCCCGTTATTTTCATTCTCTCAACCTATTGCATAATGTAAAAAAACTAAATCCACAAATTTTTACTAAATCTGGAATTATGGTCGGGCTTGGAGAAACTAATAATGAAGTATTGCAGGTTATGGACGATCTTCGAGCTGCAGATGTTGATTTTATAACAATTGGCCAATATCTACAACCAACAAAGAAGCATGCAAATGTGGATAGGTTTGTTACACCAGAAGAATTTAACTATTTAGAAAGGGTGGCTAAGACTAAAGGGTTTCTTATGGTATCGGCTTCTCCTCTGACACGTTCATCCTATCATGCTGGGGATGATTTTAAGAAAATGCGTAACGCAAGAAATCAACTTCTAGGTGTTGCTTGATGCACTCTTTTAAAGAAACTAGATTAATGAAGCATGATGCAGATCTCATAAGCACGATTGTTATGGATATTGAGAAATATTCAGATTTTTTACCTTGGTGTACCTCGGCTATAATCTTATCAAAAAGTGAAAATATAATTACGGCAAAACTAGAAGTAAGTTTCAAAGGGGTTTCAGAAAGTTATGTATCTAGGGTTGAAAAAATACAAAATCTTGACCATTGTTTAATAACAACTGAAGCAATTTCTGGGCCTTTCCGTTATTTAAAGAATAGTTGGCATATAAAACAATTAGAAAATGCCTCAGAAGTAAACTTTTCTATTGATTTTGAGTTTAAATCTACCATACTGGATATGGTTATTGGCTTGATCTTTTCTGCGGCGACTAAAAAAATGATTGCAGCATTTGAAGATCGTGCAAACAAACTATCGCAAGTTAGTGTGATTTTGTAGCCAGTATGCCAATAAAAAAAATCGATAGGGTACTATTTTATTATTTGTTGATGATAGGTGGTGCTAGAATCGTGAGTGTTAAATTACTTAACGAAGCAATAAACTTAATAAGGAGAAAATTATTATGAACAAAGGAGATTTTGTATCATACATCGCTAACAAACACAGCTGTACAAAAGCTGAGGCAGAAAGAGTTATAGATATGTTTACAAGTTCTGTAATTGGAGCTTTAGGCAAAGGGGAAGAAGTTTCGTTAGTTGGTTTTGGTAATTATAGCGTTACTAAAGTTGCAGCTAGAGCTGGTCGTAACCCAAGAACAGGTGAAGCAATTAAAATTGCTGCATATAAGCAACCTAAGTTTAAAGCTGGCCAAAAGCTTAAAGATGCTTGTAACTAATTCTATTACCCTTCTTTAAAAGCACATTTGCTTTGTAAAAAAAGCTAACTGATACATCAGTTAGCTTTTTTATTTAATTGCCTATCGACGTGTCAGTACTTTTGAAGCCAATTAAATTCAAGACGACTTGTTATTTCCTATTGCGACACACTCCCAAAAAGTTATCTCCGTATCATTCTGTCATTCCAGCGTAAGCGGGAATCCAGTATAAATGCTGGTTTATGGATCCAAGTTTTCTAAGGGGTGACATATAACGACTGATACCGCAATGCCTAATTTATAGGCCATCCTTCTCCATGCAACAAGACCGGCATGAAATGCTAAACTGTCATCGCAAGGAGATATATAGTATCGACGTGGTGATCCAGGAAAATTATAATAAAAGATGGATTGCCGCGTTGTTAATCACCGCCGGAAATGATTATAAAATTACGATTGATTTTTAATAAGAGTTAAGCTATTTTAGCTTAATTTTAATAATGAATTTTCAATAATAAATTTAGGTGTAAATTATGAGTAAATTTCAAGAGACGCTTGAGCAAATTCAAGAGAATAAAATTTTATCTATTGTATTCAATGAAGGAAATATCTGGTCCAGTATGGATGAGTTTAATAACTTGGTAAAAATACTAAAATCCAGCGTAGTAATTAAATCCCTTAACTTTGATGATTGCGATTTGAATTCCGCGCAACAAATGATCCTAATCCAAATCTTAAAGGACAATGAGGCCATATCAGCTTTTGGCATTACTTCTGATGATTTGGGCCCTAACCAAGCAAAGGATTTAGCAGAAATTTTAACAAACAATACAACATGTACAACTCTGGATCTTAGCACTAATAAAATAGGGAATGGAGTGGTTGATATTGCAAAAGCATTGAAACAGAACAAAACCTTAACATATCTTAATATTAGTAATAATAGTGTGCAAAAAGAAGGAGCTTTAGCTTTAATAGAAATGCTAAAAACTAATGATACATTGTTAAAAGTTAATCTTGATTATAATCATATAGAGGATAACGATCTCTTAGAAGTGTTGGACAATACATTAAAAAACAACTTCACACTAATTGAATTTAGCCTTGCGTCACCACTTCCTAGCCCACTTGGTAAAATTACTGTAAGAAATAATGAGTTTCTAGAAGGGGTAGGTAAATTAGTAAGCAAAAAATTTATTGGCAATGATGAAATAACTCATAATGACTATCGTTGGTTCAAAGCGTATCAAAAAATGAGTAAAATGTCCTTAAAGAATGCATGCGAAAAGTT
>JANNVO010000026.1:0-5219 GCA_031414475.1 Rickettsiales bacterium | reverse complement strand
CGGGAACGAAGGGTCGGTGAACTGCTCAGACGTTCCAACTGTCTGCGGCAACCACAACTCGCCCAGCAGCGGCGCACGGAAGCCGGTGCCGATGCTGGCGCGGAAGACGGCCTGCTTGTTGAGCTGGAAGCGTCCGCTGGCCTTGTAGGTGGTGGCGGTACCGACGTCGTTGTACTTGTCTTGGCGACCCGCGAGGTTGAGCTCCAGGCTCTTCGTCACTGGCGCCACCACTTCGACGAATCCCGACTTGATGTTGCGGTCACGGTCGATCGGAGGCGTCGCGCCGCCCAAGCCGGCAATATCGCCGGAAAACAGCGCCGCACTCGGCACTGTCACGATCGACTCCTTGCGGTACTGGGCGCCGACGGCCCAACTCAAGGGACCACCCGCCAGATTCCCGAACTCGCCGGTCAGCTTGCTGTCAAACGTCTGTAGCTTGGTCGTGCCTTCGAGCGTCCCGCCGGTGTACTTGGCGGGGGCAATCGCTGCCTTGAAAGCGTCCGTCAAGCTCAACGACCACGGGTTGTAGTCGGGGCTGCCTTGCACCGCTTTGGCATAGGCCACTTGCGAGAAGTAGCCGTCAGGCACGGTTCCCGACAGCTTGTACTTGCTGTCCGCAAACGCAAGGTCGTAATTCATCTTGCCGATGTCGCCGCGCGCGCCCAGCACCAAGCGCGTCTGCTCGTTTACATCCTCGCTGGTCCGCGGGCCGAAGTCGAAAACCCGCGAAGTCACCGCGAACGGACGTCCCACGTTGGCAGCGACGGTCGTACCGAAGCCCTGGGCATTCAGGTAGTTGATGCCCGTCTGGTAGGCTGGGTTGCCCGGAAATACCAGCAGCGCCGGATCGACACCCTGGGCCAGGAACAACGAGTCGCTCGTCAGAAAGCTGCGGCGAACCGGGCTCGGTTGGAAGCGTTGGGTCTGGGTGCTCTTCGCGTAGAACGCATCGCCGAACAATTCCAAGTTGTTGGACACCCGGAACGCTCCGTTGAGCGTGAAACTGTTCGCCTCGCGCTCCGGGATCAAACCGACAAAGCCAGAGCTGTCGAAGGTGCAAAACGGAGCACCCTTGGAGGTATTGGTCGGGTTCCGGAACATGTTGATGGCAGCGCAGTCATTTGCCGCAGCCTGCGGGTTGCCGTAGCCGGCACCGGGCGAATTGCCGAAGCCCGGCGCACGCGTGCCCTGGACCCAGTTGCCGTTGGCCACCGACCC
Organism: Rickettsiales bacterium; assembly: GCA_031414475.1. GTDB lineage: Bacteria > Pseudomonadota > Alphaproteobacteria > Rickettsiales > Rickettsiaceae > Megaera_A. The sequence continues at coordinate 4,001 of JANNVO010000026.1, read as the reverse complement.
CGTGCCGGGGATATAGAAGCCTTCGATGTTGCCCTGGCCCGTCGCGCCCGCCACGATCCACGGAAACTGATTGCCGGTTGCAGCGAACGGGCGATCCTTGGCAAACAGCTGTGACTCCTTCTCGAAGGAAGCCGACAGCGTGACGTTGAAACCATCCTTGGACATGCTGCCGAAGCCGGCAGCCAACGTGGCGCGCTGGCTGTCACCGCCGCCTTTTTGCGAGGGGTCACTGAGCAGCGCGCCGATGTCAACACCTTGGAAATCCTTGCTGAGGATGAAGTTAATCACCCCGGCAATCGCGTCGGAGCCATAAATGGCGGAGGCGCCGTCTTTGAGAACCTCAACGCGCTCAATTGCCGCCAGCGGAATGGTGTTGATGTTGGTGGCCGCAGACGCGGTCGCACCGTTGAAAGAGGCGGCCAAGCGGCGGCCGTTGACGAGGACGAGCGTGCGGCGCGCGAACAGGCCGCGCAGGGAGACCGTGGACTGACCCGCCGTGGACGAGCCCGCACCGGTAGCGCCTAGGGTCGAGCCTTGCGAGCTCACTGAGCCAAGCGACTGCAACAACTGCTCGGTGCTGATCACCCCACTGCGCGTGATGTCTTCCTTCGTCACGACAGTGACCGGGAGAGCGCCTTCGGCTTGGATCCGCTTGATCGACGAGCCCGTGATCTCGATGCGCTGATCCTGCGCAAACGCAGACGACGCCGGCACCAACAAGGCGCCACCGAGCGCGAGCAGCACGCCGCTGCTGATTTTTGTTCGCTTGAACATGAACTCTCCTAGACAGGTTGATGGATGACCATTGACCTTAAGCAATCACTGGGCCGGCTTTGTGGGCAGTCCAGTGCTTGTGCTCAAGGCATGTAAACCAATTGTCACGGGGGCGCCGTGATCGCCCTGCTCGGGAAACTCCGTAGTGGGACGCTCAACGTGGTGTTGCTCGATGCCCGCAATCGACGCGCTGCCTTGCGCCGCCGCCCGCGAGGCCTTGAGTTCATTGGGCTACAGCCCTTTCAGCCCTGCCCGCCCGCTGGGCGGTGCCGCAGCGCGAACGCGACGCCTAGTGGCTCGCCCATAGGTTCCCGTTGTTGGCTTGCCGCCACATTCTCTGCGCACAACATTGCACAACGCGAGCGGTTGTCATTGGGCGACGCAGTATCGGAGCTCATTCGCCGAGGCAGTACGGTGGGCAGTCGAGGCACGAAAAGGAACTGCAGCCGGCGCTGCGTGGTCGATTTGCCCTGCTGGCACTGCGCGATGAAGTGGTCACCCCCCAGCACGTGCGTGAGCGAATGGAGCGCGAAGGCATCTGACACGGCACGCACACGCCGCAGCCCTGCGCGCCCTGCGCGACGTCAACGTCTGGATCGCCCGCTTCGATGATGCGCACCAGTTCTCTGAACGCGCCAAGGCCTTCATTGCCAAACGTGGCGTGCAAGTCGCAACCTGCCCGCTGGTTGAAAACGGCGTCGTTCGCGTCCTGAGTTCACCCCACAACAGCCGCCGTGGCACGCTGGCCATTGCGCAGGTGCGTGAGAGGCTGCGCGAAGCCTGCGGCTTGTTGGACCATGCCTTCTGGCCTGACGATGTCTCCCTGCGCGACGACGATCTGTTCAACTTCGCCAGGGTTCAGGGCCACAACCAGATCACCGACCTCTACCTGCTAGCCTTGGCCGTGCATCATGGCGGCTGCCTTGTCAGCTTTGATCAGGCCATCGCATTGAACAGTGTGGTCGGCGCTACGCCGAAGCACCTGGTGCTGCTGTGGAAGTTGCAGCACTGCCGCCAACAACGAGCGCATATCGTCGCGCGACGGTTGATGCAGCATTCCGGTGCACAGGGATTACTCGACGATGCCTATGCGAAGCTGAAAGTTACCTTCTCATCCCCTTTGCGAATGGGCTCAATTGGACGCGGCGCGGACTCCTACACTGGAGCGCAGCATGCGTTTGAGCCCTTCGGAGCGCGCCGCCGTCGAACACGCAGCCCGTCGATTCCTCCCGACGGGGTCTCGTGTGTTGCTGTTCGGATCACGTACCGATGACCGGCGCCGTGATGCATCGCAACCGGTTCACGGCGCACCTGTGTCGCTTGCTGGGCGAAAGGCGGATCGATGTGCTGGTCGCCGGGCCCGCACAACAAGGCGCCCGATCGATCGTCGAATCGGCCCGGCAACAGGCCATTGCGCTGGTCCATGTATGAAGGTGGCTGGCGCCGGCTGTAGCCCTGCGCTGACTCACCGACCAAATTCTCTTTCGTTTCATGAAACTCCAGGACGCGATGGGCGAGCGCCTCATTCCGGCTGCGGTGGCGTGACGTGCGCACCCGGCTCGCGCACGAGTACCCAGACGCCCCCGAGCTGCGACATGCCCGCCGCCTGCCAGGCCTCGACCGTACAGGGAATCAGGCTGCAACCGCCAACCCGCGGGCGATGGCGATGGCCGACGCCGGATTCGCGCGGAAGACGCTCGAACACTTCGCGGAGCAGGCGCCAACCAGCTCGCTGAGCCTCATGCGTGACTCGATCCACCCCTTGCGTGGCGCAGTAGCCACCTACGGTTCGCTATCAGGGCTGCCCTCAGCATGCCTGGGCTGCGCCCTGAACACCTCGAGCGCGCGCTCGATGATGATCCGATCTGCCACATCCTTCTAACGCATCGTCTGCTTGGTCAGAAGCAAGCCTTCGAGGTTGACAGTCCGCACGGCGATGCCATCGAGATCGATGGTCTGGGCATATCGGCGCAATGTGTCGAAGGTCTGCCCATTGGCGTTGAGCATGATGTCGACAACAAATGCGTCAGCAACGCGGATGTTCTCGCCCTCTTCGAACCACTCGGGGGCAATGTCTTTCGCAACTTAGTCCGGCAAAACCATCAGGGCATCTTTGACGCGCCGGCCGGCTTCGGCAGTCGGCGGGACCAGCAGGTCGATGTCCGTAGTTGCGCGTTGGTAGCCGTGAGCGGCGAGTGCGTAGCCGCCGATCAGAAGGTACTCGACACCGTGCTGATTGAGGGATTGCAGCAGCAGCTTGAGGTCTTCGAGCGTTGCTGGCCGGCTGTATCCGTCCATCACTCGCGCTTCAGGGCACGCAATCCCATTCCGTGCACGAGGCAGTTGACTTCGTGGCTGTTCGCTTCGTCATGCGATTTGAAGCGGTAGACGCCCTTCGGAACGAATGTCGTGCGTGCCAGCCGGGCGACCGCTTCATTGAAACGGGCACCCTCGATCAAAAGGAGGCCACTGGCCTGTTCAGCGATGGCCGGTTCACGTCGCAAGCCCACCTGCCGCATAGGAACACCTCAACTCGATCGAACCGAGCCTGATGATAGCGTGGCAGGGCCTCACGCCATTGCGCGTTCGCGCATTCGAGGCACCGCCGCCAGCAGGCTGTGCGTGTACGCATGCTGCGGCCGCTGCAGCACCGCCTCGCTGGCGCCCTGCTCGACGATGCGCTCGGCCTGCATCACCGGCACGTGATCCGCGATGGATTCAACGACGCCAATGTTGTGGGTGATGAGCAGATAGGCCACGCCGAGCTCGCGTTGCAGCTGTTCGAGCAGTTTGAGGATCTGCGCCTGCACGCTCACGTCCAGCGCCAAGGTCGGCTCGTTGCAGACGATCAGTTTGGGCTGCACCGCGAGTGCACTTCCCATGATAGGCTACGTCATATTGACCATATCGACCATAGGACTCAGTATGATTACTGAAACCAGCGCAGTCGCCTTCCGCCAGAACCTGGGCGAGATGCTCAACATCGTGCATTACCGCAACGACAGTATCGTGATCAAGAAAGACGGCAAGCCCGTGGCAGCCTTGATCGATGCACGCCTGTTCGAGCGGATCCGGCGCATGCAGGATCGTTTCGACGCCCTTTGCGACCGATTGGCGACTGCTTATGAGGACGTGCCAGAAGATGTCGCGCTTGCCGAAATCGAACAGGCCACAGGCAGAGCCCGCCGCGAAACGGGTGACGCCTGGCGTGCCACCGGGCGCCTGCC
>JANNVO010000025.1:0-3702 GCA_031414475.1 Rickettsiales bacterium | reverse complement strand
AAAAACAAAAAAGGTACAATACATAATATTTATTGTCCCTTTCTTTGGTTAAAACCTTCGTCTTCAGGCGAAAAAGACTTCAGTTCTTGCTATAAAAAATCAAAAAATAGAGATTTGCAACTTGTGTCTTAATTTGCTTTTTCTTTAATATATGCTACTCTGAGTGTCGTGTGAGCTAGCTTATATAGGCATGCTTAGGGTAGCATATATGATAGAGTATAACAAAACAAGCCACACAGTTTTTTACCATCGATTCCACATAGTTTGGATCACAAAATACAGATACAGAGTCTTGCAAGGTAATTTGCGCCTAAGACTCAGAGAGATCATATCAAGTATCAGAAGAAATGGGGATAAGCATCATTAACGGAGTATTATCAGCTGACCATGTGCATATTTTCGCTGAGATACTTCCTCATGTATCAGTTAGTTAATTTTAAGGGTCGCCTCGCGTAGCCTAGATAACTAGGTGAGCACAAGCGAGACCTGCGAAATTGACAGCACCTAATCCAATGTGATTTACTTACTCGCCATGACGGTTTTGAACCAGGGGCGTGCACAGTTAGCAGCTAATTTGGAGAGCGTTTATTTTCTTCTAGTTTAGTTAAAACCAATAAAGTGAGAACATGTTGAGATCCAAAAATCTTTTTGTGCATTTCTAAAGATCTTAATAGTAATTTTTCAGCTTTTTTGAACTGGCCCATTCTAGTATAATTAACACCGTTACAAACCAATGCCCAGGCTTTGTAGTTGTTGTGGCATTCACCACATTGATTATCAAAAAATAGCATCGCCTCTTGTAATAGTTTTTCTGCATCTTGAAAATGCCCAAGCTCACTATGAATATTCCCCAAATACAGTGAATTTTTAGCTAGATTTATCCTCGCAGATTTGTCTTGTTGCAGAGCGACCATACGGGCATGTTCTAAAAAGCTCTTGGCTTTTGAAATATCACCAAATGTTTCATAATAATAATTCCCTAATATGTTGCGAATATTAAAAACTGATTCTGTTGAAAAAAGATGTTCATGTTCTAATAATGATTCAAGATGTTTTGATAGATCTTGTATTTCTTTTAGGTTTTTATGTAGAATTACTCTTCTTTCCATAAAGTTTTCTAACGAAGGAACGATATCATTATAATATTCGGTTGGCACAATTTTATATAAATAATTAAAAATAATAGATTGAATAGAGTCATGAATACAAAATACATTTTCTGTATTATTATCGTATTCATTTATTAGAGAAAATTTTCTCATTTCACTTATAAAATTATGTGTAGCAATATCACCCTTATGGGCAACAAGCATATCTTTTGGAATATTATTTGGATTTACTAAACTGCATAATAGTAATAATTCATTTAAATGCTCATGTGAATCCATTATGCTTTTTAAAGATAATCCGATTATATGACTTCTAGTTTTTGTATGATTAGTGAAAGTACCTAAGATAGATTCTTGCGCGTTGGTAAAGTTTTGATCTTCACTTTTAATATACTTTAGGTACTTGTCATAGTCGATGCCAGTATTTTTTATGTAATATGCAGCTTGTTTAATATCTAGAGGGAATGGTGGAATATTTTTTAAAAACTGTATCGTTTTCTGTTGGTCTTTTGTATTATTAATATTATTCATTCCTAGAATATTATTAAATAGCTTCAGTGATTCTGAATCATCTAATTGGGAAATATGAATTACGTTATCATGAGAAAAATAATTACTATTCGTAATATTACTATTTGTGGTAGTAATAATTACTTTGCCCGGGCCCCAAGCTTTTTTAGTATATGGTAAATATTTTTGTATATCACTAAAATTTGTAACATTATCATAAATCAAAATCCAATTTTTATATTTTAAAGCTTTGCTTTTTAAAAAAGAAAAAAGCATATATTCTTTTTTTAATGGATTGGTTATTTTTTGTATTTCATAAAAATCTGCTTTGTCTGTTTCATTACTACAAAGTGCATAAGCTAAACATTCTAAGGAAACAACTGTATTTTCAGCAGTTTCTGCATTAATTTTCCATACTATAGAGCTATCTTCGCTATTAGCATATTGCTCTGCTAAGGTAGTTTTGCCTGATCCACTTATACCAACAAGTGCTATAGTATTAATTGAATCAGGCGCACTAAGTAAATTGTCCATTTTACGCAGGATAGAAGTACGCTCTAGAATAAAATCATCATGTAGTGTAACTTCGTCGCTGCTAGTTATTCTAGTTACACTAGATTTCTGATTAATTACGGTATAAATTAATGCCATGATTATGATACATAGTATCACTGTTGCGATCCCTATAAAAATTACCTTTTGTTTTTTATGTAATGTTTTATCAATAGGGTTTTTGTCAGAAACATTGGAATTAAAAAAACCATCATTAATATTTTGGGATTCACGAGTAAAGTTATCTATTATTTGCAGAATCTTTGATTCATCTGTTATTTTTGATAATAGATTTAATGTATTTAATTCGTAATCTGCCTCATTAACAAAGTTAATATATTCTTGGGTCGGGTGTTTTTTAGCTGGATTTTCTATTTTAAAAGAAATGTAGATTGTTTTTTTAGATGGGGCAGGGTAAAAAATAAGCTCTTCATTCTGTATATATATGTCAACGGTACTATTATTAGCTTCGCTAATTACAATTCCAGCATCTTTTAGATTTCTTTCAATTACTAATTGGTGATTTTTGTCTTGAGATTGATCGATAATACAGCAATTATATTTTTGAAATTTAATTAAATGTCTAATCTCTTTAAGTGTTTGTAGGAACAGCTTTTGTATTAATAATTTGCTATAAGTGTTTTTTAGATCAGTTATCTTATTGGATATTTCAAGGAAATCTATGATTTGTTCTTTCGAACAACTAGAGAGTTTCATCTTAATATTTGCTATATGGGTTTCAACAGTCCTAGGCGAGATAGATAAAATTTCTGCAATCTTTTTCTCCTTTCTGTTGTGCAACAAACAAGCCAGTATATCTATTTCTCTGCAGGTGAAACGTATATTTGAAATAGTATGTAATTTATTGTTTTCTATATTATTCATTAACACCAGATTAATTATTAATTCTTAGATTTATATAAAAATTAATGCTTCTAAGCACTAGTAGAAAATAACCTAGTGTTTAACCTAGGTTATTTTTTCATATAGTAATTGCTAATAACTTTATACACAATAAGACAAGTGAAGAAAACGAAAATAATTTTAGGAGGGTATTTAATTATGAAAACAAAACAATTTCAAGTTGAAAATTTAGTGTTTAGGGCGTTTGGTCAAATGGGCGATGATTTAGGTGACTTGCTTTATAATGAAGAGGCGATAAATAGTTGTTTATGTAAAAACACAGACGTCGAAATATATAATAATTTTTTAACTGAAGAATTAGATTCAATTTTAGCTGAATCTTATAAGCAGTTACTAATTAAAATAAAGTTAACTTTAAATGGCTGTAAGAATATTTATGAAGAGGGTGCGCCTAGAGAGAGTGTATATATTTTATAAATTTTTAACATAAACTAATACTAAAAGCAGTTGAACTATGGTACAGAAAAACGTCATAATTTAAGGAAGCGCAAGGAGGATAAGTCATCCTGAATGACTTATCCTCGCACATAGGTGTAGACTCATCGCCATGACAAGTTTTTATAAAAACACTATTGTGAATTATCTTATCCATAGTTCGGGTTAGATT
>JANNVO010000024.1:0-9554 GCA_031414475.1 Rickettsiales bacterium | reverse complement strand
TAACGGTATTATCCATTATGCAAATTTAATCCTTGGGGCCTATACAGTAAAATGTGATGTAACTGATAATCTATGCCTATTGCTTGGAAAAGATGGAGCGTACAATGAGCAACCAACAGATGGTTCAGATGGCTGGTGTACCATATTATAACGCTAATTCTGGATAACGAATTAGGTCACAGAGAAGAAAACACAAACTATAATAAACCACCTTGAAGTTGAAGTAAAATTAATTTAGATAATGAATTTTAGGGTGAGGATGCGCAGCGTATATTAATACGCGAGCACAACTGAATCCTGCTAAATTCGTTAGATCAATTAATTTTACTGGTCCATGTTATATTTTGCTCGAAGCTCGTCATACTCGCCAGTAGCCTTAAGTGATGCTATACCCTCTTCAAGGTAACCTATATACTTTTTGATATTAGGAATATCTGCAGAAAAAGCTATATATATTGGCAATTTTTCTTTTGTTATTTTTCCTGCATTTCTTACAGATTTGGCCAATCCGGTTTCTTGAGTGTAATATTTGACAACTCTTTCATCTTCTATATAAACGTCAATTTCGTTATCCACCAAATTTGCTATAGATTCTATAACCGCATTTGCTCCATCCTCAACAATGAACATACCAGGGTTTGTTGTATAATTACTCCCCATATACTGATTTATAGACTCATCAATCACATAGTCCATAATAATACCAATTTTCTTACCTCGCAATGATCCAATACCGTCGTACGTCCAATCTGTGTCAACTCTAGTAAACGCTGCGGACGAACTATAATCTAATGGCAACTCAGTCGAAACTAGCTTCCTACCCTTTGGATTACTAAGACCCACAATACCATCAATTTTTCCTGAGCCCACCTCTTCTAAAGTCTGGCTCCAAGGCATCATCCTATACTCCACGTCTATTCCATAAATATATAATGCTCTTCTTGCTAGTTCTACTAGAAAACCATGGCGCTCACTCTCCGGGTTACAGTTATAAGGACACCAGTAATCTCCAGCTATTACTAGTGATTTTCTTTCTTTTTCAACCGCTTGAACACTCGTTACAGCAAGCAGAACAACTAAGGCTAGTTTCAATTTGATTGTTTTCATAATAGATTTCCAATAATATTGAGAGACAAGCAATGACACATAAAATACTAATCAATTAACTATAACATGAATTTCCGCGATCAAGGTATAATTATCTCAAAAAAACCGCTAAAAGAACGTAGCTATATTGTAACAATATTCACAGAAAACCATGGTATTTATTCGGGTGTACTAAACCAATATACTAAAAAAACAGGGGATAGTTTAGCTGAAGGAAATCTTGTAGATTTTTTCTGGAACGCCCGTTTACACGAGCATATTGGCTCTATTAAAGCTGAACTCATTAAATCTTACAATTCTCAATTATTGATGAATAAAACTAAACTATACGCTTTCAATTCAATCACAAGCATATTGAATCTCGCTTTTTGCGAGAGAGCACCTCATAATAATCTGTTTCCAGCTCTGCTGGCTTTTATGGAATCGCTTAAACAAGAATTTTCTTTTTCTGAATATATAAAACTAGAAATAGAAATACTGGCCGAGGCTGGATATAAACTACAACTTGATAGATGCGCGGCAACAGGCCTTGCTGATGATTTACATTACGTATCACCAAAATCTGGGTGTGCAGTATCCAAGAACGCCGGCGCTCCGTACTCTGATAAGCTTTTAATATTACCTAAATTTCTTGCTGGTGACACTATAGACAGAGATTCAACAACTGATGCATTAAATCTTACATCGTATTTTTTGAACCGCTATATATTAGTCGATAAGCGACCACCACAAGCCAGACAACAATTTACTGAGCATATAGCCGGCCAAAGTTTTTAAACAGATTTGGTATATTATAATAAACCACATAGAAGAAAAGTCATCCTGAGCTTGTTTTAGCTAGGCAACGATGGTCATCCTGAACTTGATTCAGGATGACTTTTGTATTCGGTGGCTTGGGCCTAGACTTACCAAGATCCAGTCAATTGATGACCTGACCACGATCCAAATGTCGTTCGCGGAGCCTATGTTTTATAGGTGAAACGTAAGTCTTGCAAAATTGGCGTATTACAATTCAACTGTCAAAGCTATACATCTTTACTAGAACGTGTTTCTTCTTACCTAACGAAAGCTTGATTACTCCGTTGGCAAAAAAGCTATTATCAATGATCAGATTCTCATCCTGAACTTGCTTGTCATTAATTTTAGCTCCATTACCACGTATCAACCTTCTTGAGTCACCTTTAGAGCTAGCCAAGCCAGACTCAAAAAATAAATCATAACAAGGGATGCCCACTTTTATTCTTTCTTTATCAATGGTAATGACAGGTAGGTCGTCTCCTACTTCTCCTTTCTCAAAGACCCTTATTGCAGTTTCTTGGGCTTTATCAGCCTTGCCTTCTCCATGGCAGAGTTTTGTAGCAACATAGGCTAACCTCTTTTTAGCCTCATTTATATTGTTTTTGACCATATAGTCAAATTCTATTAACTCCTGATCAGAGAACTCACAATATAGCCGAGCAAATTTTGACACGTCGTTATCTTCAGTATTTCGCCAAAATTGATAATAGTCATAAGGCGATAATTGATCTTCATTGAGCCATACTGCTCCACTAACAGATTTGCCCATTTTTGCACCAGAAGAGGTAGTCAGAAGTGGGGTAGTTAGACCAAATGATTCGTTACCATTGACTTTTCGAATCAATTCAACACCAGTCACAATATTGCCCCATTGATCACTACCGCCAAGTTGCATATCACACTTAAATTCTTTGTTTAAGTGATAAAAATCATAAGCTTGAAGAAGCATATAGTTGAACTCCAGGAATGTAAGAGATTGCTCCCTCTCTAGCCTGGATTTTACTGAATCCATAGTGAGCATCCTATTTACAGAAAACATACGCCCCATTTCCCGCAAAAACTGAATATAGCCGACTTTTTCTAACCAATCAGAGTTATTCACCATTACGGCATCACTTGGGCCATCTCCAAATTTAATAAACTTAGATAACGAATTTTTTATACCACCTATATTACTAACGATCTCTTCATCAGATAAATACTTTCGAGCTTCATCTTTTCCAGTTGGATCACCTATTTTTGTTGTCGCTCCTCCGATTACAACAATTGGTTTGTGTCCATATTGCTGCAACAGACGCAATATCATCACCTGCATTAAATTACCAACGTGGAGAGATTGCGCTGTGCAATCAAACCCCAGATATGCTACAATCTTCTGGTCTTTTTCCTTCTGCTGTAAACGCAATTCGTTGGTACATTGATGAAAATAACCGCGCTTTTTAAATTCTTCAAAAAATGTCATACAAGTTGTACTAGTCGTTAATATTGGTGTAGTCTTATTTTTAATTCTTCTTTTGTCAAGAATAAAGAATTATTGCTATAACGCCAGCTGTGGATAAGAAAGAGGTATGTGCAATATTAGGCAGTTTTTTAGCGAAAAATATACATTTTTTGACAAAATAGCTTATCCTATTTTGAGAAAAATGTGTTTTTTACAGCAAAAAAATGACAAGATGGCGCATGTTTCATTATCCACAGCTAGCGTTATACCAAATCCCAGATTAAATGAGACAAATGAATTTCAGGGCGACCTTGCGCAGCGTAGGTTGCTACGTGAGCACAAGGGAGATCCGCAAAATTCGTTGTGTCATTTAAAAATGGGAATTAGTATTATATACGCTATCTTCTTTATCATTATTAGCAACGTTGCTCACGCAAGTGATTGGGACGATCTTAGATTCCAAAATTTAAAACCTGGTAAAAGTTATCCAATAACTATAGGCAGCGGATTCTTCGTTAATCAAGACACTATCGTAACTAACAAGCATGTAGTTGAAAATTGTCTAAATATAGCCATTAGAGGAGCAGTAAAACCGACTTTAGTGAAGCTGATACTTGCAGATGATAAACTTGATCTAGCAATCCTAAAGTCTCCTTCAGCTCCTATGAGAGTTCCTTATTTAAGAAACAATCACTCTGAAATACATATAGGAGATATATTATTTTCAATCGGTTACCCTTTAGAGAGAGGCGAAACGGGTGATTATATTATTCTTGAAGCAAAAGTAATCAATACGAAAAAAGATACAGATACGGGATTCACTCACATAGAATTCACTGATAATGTAAATCATGGTAATAGCGGTGGACCTTTGCTTGATAAAAATTCTAATTTGGTCGGTGTGGTTACAGCAAAACTGACCTACAAGTATAGCGATCCTAATATACCTAATCGAGACGTTGCACTCGCTATTGGAGTCGAGGGGCTGATTAATTTTCTTAAGAAATCTAACGTACCATATGCATCTAGCTCTTCTTATGATATATTTACTAACTATCACGTTGATAGACTAACTAAAGACTATGTTGTAAACATTCACTGCATACAAAATGGTAAATAACGGTTTCTCAAGAATATATGAAATACATAGCACCACCCACATTTGATGACATATTTAACCTATTCAATGGTAGTTGGAGCATTTCTAGACAAATCATCAATTATGAAGAAGGTCAATTTTCGGCTATAGCTAAAGGAACTGCAGTATTTTATAGACAATCTAATACAACTTCTCTATTACACGAAAATGTTACTGTAGATTGGGTAAATGGATCTACTTCTTTAGCAACCAAGTCATATCTATTTGAACAAAATGACAATTCACTACTACAATACCGCTTTGATAGTCCTATCAATTTATTAAAAACCAAACAGCTTGATCAGACTACAATGTCTGAAAAAACCCTTATGCATATCCTGCTTTTTCATAAAAACAAGTCTGGTTTAAGCTCTGATTCTTCGCATTACTGCGGTATGGATAAGTATAAACTATCATTTATAATAGTTTCTCAAGATAATTTTCTAATGAATTATATGATTTACGGACCGTTCAAAAATTCCTATATAAAGACCATCTATACGAGAATGACTAACTATACAGTATATTAGAAAACACATCACCTCCTGAGAGGTTAAAAAATTCAGCATGATGGTGTGTATTAAGTTATCATCTACACAGTGGAAAGGCTATACAATCTAGCCAATAAATGATAGAATCTTGCGATATTTAAATATTTGCACTCGAACAAATGAATTACACTCAAGATCAAAAGCAACGAGAGCTAAGATCCATAGAACAAGAGCACAATGATCTCAATGAGATTATTGACGATCCAAGCTCCAGAAACAAATTTTCTGAATTCACCATACAAAAACTAAAAAAAAGAAAACTATTTCTGAAGGATAAAATTAAACTTCTACAATCTATGCTATATCCCGATATAATTGCTTAATTACTCTTTTTTGTTGTTAAAGCTGCACTATGAGGTTGATCTAATCCTTGAAGTTCATGTGCTTTAGACTTTTCCTTTTCTTCTAGACCCTTAACATTTTCGAGCTTAGCTTGATTTAGTACAACACTATCTACGAACGATCTAGAAAAATCTAAATTACTCAGTTTAGTGGAACTTAAATTTGTTTGATTAAGTTTGGCACCCAAAAAGCCAGTACCTTGAATATCTGAGCCACTAAGATCAGTATTCGTTAAGTCTGAGTAACGCAAATCTACATCAATAAATAAACAACTTTTAAGCTTGGCATCTTTCAGTTTGGCCCCTCTCAATATAGTGTTTTTAAAAACAATTTGTACAGAGCTGATACCAGATAAATCAAGAAACGCCATATTCATATTTGAAAGATCTTTGTGCGCCATCAATTCATTAATATTTGTAATTGCTTCTAAGCTACTGATTCTCTCAAATCCCTTATTGTTAAATAATATGTTATGAGTAAATGGAGAGTTTATGACTACCATTGCTACACTATTAATCCCTCTCAGCTGAGAATTATACACTGGCGAATTATCAAATGTTACAGATTGAAAATCACAATTTATCATTGCAATCTGTTCCATCTTAGAGTTAGAAAAATTAGTTCTGTTAATCTTTGAATTTTTAAAAATCGTCTTAGCTAAATTAACTTTGCTAAACGAGCTGTCTTCTAGGTTATAATTATCAAAATAAGTATCAACAAGATTCACATTTGTTAGATTGAATTTATTCGCCCCCTCGTTGCTAAATATAGAGCTTTGGAAAGCTGAATTCGAAACTTTAAAGTCTTTTATTGCAACCTTATTAAAATGAATATTTGTCCCTTGAACATTGTCAAAATACATTTTTGACATCTTAGCAGAAGTAAACTTCACTTCATAAATAACACTTCCTTGAATTTTTACTTCCGAAAAAGAAGTATTAGCCATAGACATATTTTTAAACATCGAGTTATTAAACATCACTTTTTCTAAAGTAGCAGTTTTCATCGAGGCATTTTCAAAAGTAGCTGAATCAAATTTAGTACCTTCAGTGAACTTCACTTCATCCAATATACTTTGACTAAAATCTGTATTAATGAAACTAGCACCTTGAGAAATTATTCCACTTAAATCAGATGATTCAAAACTACATTCTTTGATTAAAACTTGAGACAATATAGCCCCCCTAATATCAACACCAAAAAAAGCTGTGTTGCTAATTTTTGAACCAGAAAGGTTTACATTTACCAAATTTGCCTTTTGTAAGTTTACATTATCCATCTCTACTTCTTTCATGACAGCCTTAACCATGTTAGCTTCATCAAACCTTGAATTAGAAATTTTGGCACTAGTAAAATCAGCTTCTTCAAAATTTGCATTAGAAAAATTTACATCCTCAAATGTAGCACCATTAAAGATAGAAGCTTGAAAATCTACTCCCGGAGCATTGAATTTTTTGAACTTAACACCAGAGAAATCACTTTCTTGAATAGTGGCCCCCGTCAGTACGCTACCATCAAAATTAGCTCGAGAGAAATCAACTCTCGCAAGCTCAGCACCGGAAAGATCAACTCCAGACATATCAGCGCCAGCAAGATTAGCTCCTGTTAACTTAAGACCACGTAGATTTGTCCCATACACCCCTTTAAGGTCTACCGATTTACGCTCCGCAACCTGTTTATTGATATATTCTTTGATCTCTACGCTCTTCTTTTCACTAAGTACACCACTATTAACTTCTTTTGCATCGCTACAACCAAGTACAAAAAAAATTGCAATAAAAGCCCATTTTTTCATCTAATTTAAATCCTTACTAATTTGCAATTTCTTCCAATACTTCTAAATCATCAATCACTTCGTTGTCAATTCCATTAAGCTTCCCGTTGGCAGCATGAATATTAAGTGTTTTCAACTTTCTATGCAATGCTGAACGTTCCATGCCCACAAAAGTTGACGTCTTAGAGATATTGCTATTAAATCTGTTCATCTGTGCGGTTAAATACTGTCTTTCAAACACTTCTCTCGCTTCTCTAAGAGGCATAGACATCATATCAAGATTAGTATCTGGTTTTGAAATATTAACACTGTTGTTTATAACCTCTTGTGGTAACATGTCTGACCTAATTTTATCGGACGATAAAGAACTAGGCGGATTCATAATTAAAGTCCACTCTATTACATTGCGAAGCTGCCTTACGTTCCCTGGCCAGTTGTACGCTTGAAGCGCAGCGATAGATTCATCGGAAAATTCTCTCTCTTTCAGCCCAGAAAATTTTGAAAGTTGTTTGACAAAATACTTAACTAGTAAAGGTATATCTTCCTTTCTTTCAGCTAGCATTGGTACATACAAAGGAACAACATTTAATCTATAATATAAATCCTGTCTAAACCTCCCATGGGTAATCTCAACTTGCAAATCTTTTGTAGTTGAAGTCACTATTCTAACATCAAGCTTCGTAGCTTTTGTTCCCTTAATAAGAGTCTGATCTCTTAAGAATTTTAATAATTTATTCTGGGCATTTAAAGGTAAATCTCCAACATCGTCAATGTACAAAGTACCATTATTTGCTGCCTCAAGTACACTCACTCGCTTGTCAAACAAATTCGTTGACTCTTGTCTCTCGAATTCACCAAATAACTCCTGCTGGATTTTAGTAGCATTCATAGCAATCGGACTAAATACTATGAAAGGACCATTGGCTCTTTTAGACCTCTTATGTATCAATCTTGCAGCAAGCTCCTTACCGCTTCCAACTGCACCATTTACCATCACTCTGCCTGAAGTTGGAGCAACCTTTTCTATTTCAGCTCGAAGCCTTGTGGTAATAGCAGCTGAGCCAACAAATTCTGTTTTATCTATTACTTTAGATTTCAGATCTATGTTTTCTCTTTTTAGTTTAGCTGATTCACAAGCTCTCTTTAAAATTATCATTAGCTTATCATGAGTAAACGGCTTCTCTAAATAATCATATGCTCCCATTTTGATAGCACTTACTGCAGTTTCAATCGTGCCATGTCCACTAATTACTATAACTGGCATAAGTGGATATTGCTTTTTTACCATTTCTAAAATACCCAAACCATCTAAATCACTATCTTGTAACCAAATATCAAGGATTATTGCATTAGGAAGCTTTTCTGATATCGCCTTAAATGCTTGAGCACTATTTGCTGCTGCCCTGCTTGAAAAACCATCATCTTTTAAGATATCCGATATTAAATCTCTAATATCAGCTTCATCGTCAATAATTAGAATATCTAGTGCCATAATTTTAACTCTTTAAAGACTCAATAATAAAAAAAATCAAATGCTGCCGAAGAAAGCAACACGATTTCCTAACATCCTCACAACCGATTCAAAATAACTTAAACTCAATACGTGTCTTGTCCCAGTAAATCTATGATTATGAAGCGCTTAACTAGAAGTTATAGCTTTGCAAATTATAAAGCAACATCTTTTATAGTAAATATGCAACATACCCCCTATTTATTTTACAAAAACCTTAATAGTTAAGTAAGATTAGGGTTTATTTTAACTTATTTTTTAAGCTTATAGCATTCATTGTTAACTCAACCCTTGCGCCATTATTTTCATTATTAGACAAACTCACACTACCAAAGTGGTCTAAAGCTATTCGATCAATAATGGCTAACCCTAATCCCGTACCATTGGATTTAGTTGTAACATAAGCCTCTTTAGCAGATTTTAACATTTTTTCACTGAATCCAGGGCCATTATCTTCTATACAAATTTTTACAAATTCATCATCGACAAACAACATAACTTTTATTTCCTTCTTCGCAGTTGTTTTATCCAAGGCCTCTTCAGAATTAAGCATCAAATTTACCATCACCCTATTTATTTGTGAAATATCACAAATAAATTCGTGCGCTTTAACGTTCGAACGGAAGATATAATTTATAGTATCATTTATTAGCTTTCTGGACTCTACCAAATCATTGATCAACGAAACAATTTCGCATTTAGCAAAGCTAGGAGAAGGCAGCCTGGCAAACTCTACAAATTCTGATACTATTTGCCTTATATCATCTGAATGCTTGAGTATATTATTTGCGTATTTTGTAAAAGACTCTTTATCCTTGACCTCGTCTTTAAATTTTTTAAGTAACCTTTCTGCAGACAATTGAATTGGTGTCAGTGGATTCTTTATCTCATGA
>JANNVO010000023.1:0-4062 GCA_031414475.1 Rickettsiales bacterium | reverse complement strand
TCCCCACTCGGGCAGCGCCGTGGTGACGCCGGCTTCGTTGGCGAAGGTGCCGAGGTCTTCGACGACGTTCTCGTCTCGGTTGGTCGCATAAAGCGCACCGGAGCCACGGTTCCAGCTCACGCGCCACTCGTCGCCCGAGCCGGCCGTGCGCCATCGCATCCCGAAGTCGACGTCGGGGCTGTGGCGACGTTCGTCGAGGTCGCGCCACCGGTCGACTGCTGTGCGGTTCGGGTCGGGTCGGGTGATCGCTGCGGTGGTTTTGGTGTGGTGGGCGTGGCCGCCGGTGTGAAGGCCGGCGTCGACCGATCGTGCGATCGACGGTTGGACGTCGATGGTGGCGACGATCGGAGCTGACAGGCAGCGCTCGACCGATGAGGTGTTGAGCGAGCGTGACGGTTCATTGACGAGCACGACACCGTCGGGTTTCAGACCAGACCGCACACCCTTCATCAACGCCAGGTAGCAGGGCCGGGTGACCATCAGGTTCCGATCGGCGATCTCCAAGAGCGCATCGGCGGGCGGTCCGGTCCCGGCGTCCACGAGCACGATCGCCGAGGTTCCGCGCATCCATCGATGGAGGATGTCGACGCGTTCGCCGCTGACCTGGTCGAGATCGATCGGCGATCGGGTGGGCAGCAACCGGGTGGTGGGGTCGACGTCGACGACGAGGTCATCGATCGGGTTGGCGGGTTCGCCCAGCAGCCAGTCGTCGAGGCCGACAGCGGGCCAGGGTGTGGCGAGGACGTCGGTCATGTCGCCTCGGAGATCGACGATCACGACGTCGCGCACCTCGTGGAGTGCGGCGGCTGCGGTGGTGACGGTGGTGCCCGAGCCGCCTTTGGCTGCCCACAGCACGGTGATGTGGTTGTCGGTGCTCATCGTCAGGCGGCGTGGTCGACGAGGTAGGCGAGCCGGCGTGTGGTGCGGTGCACAGCAACACGTGTCCCGGCGGGTGGTGCGCCTCGCGGGTCGCCGATGCGGTGGGCGACGAGTTGCTCCCAACGTGACCGTTTGATCTGTCCGCTGGCGACGACGTGGGCGATGCGACGCAGTTCGATGAGCGCGATCGCGCCGTCTTCGACCGCGCTGGCCGATGTGGTGCCGGCTCTGAGGTCGAACTCGTAGGTGGTCGGGTCGTGTGGTGGGATGGTGCCGCCGAGCGGCATGCCGCGTTGGTGTCGCACGAGCCAGCGTCGCGCTGCGGGGTCGAAGGTGCGT
Organism: Rickettsiales bacterium; assembly: GCA_031414475.1. Lineage (GTDB taxonomy): Bacteria > Pseudomonadota > Alphaproteobacteria > Rickettsiales > Rickettsiaceae > Megaera_A. Next base: position 2,844 of record JANNVO010000023.1, on the reverse strand, counting down.
CGACTACGACCGATCTGTTGGCCCAGAAACGCGAAGAACACGGCGGGTTGTCCGTCGCTGTCGGTCGGTGCGACTGTGGGGTCGACGGTGGCGAGCACGTGGGCGACGGCGACCCAGTCGTTGTCGAGAGTGTTGTTGCGTATCGGTCCGGCTCGGCGGGTGGCGGCGGCGGCCAAGACCATCGGCCGCAGCGCTGCCATGAGGATGGTCGTGGCGTCGTCGTCGCCGTTCTGGTGGAGCGCGAGGAGCGCGGCGACGACAGGGTTCTGGTCGGTGGTGGGCCGGTGGCAGATGTCGACGATGTCGCTGGGGGTGTGCCCGGCGAGGGCCGGGTTGGTGGCCCAGCGGGTCATGATCTGAGTGCGTCGACGGGGGCTGTTGCAGCGTTCGAGTCGTTGCTCGAGTTGGGTGGTGATGGTGGTGTGCACGGTTCGACCTCTCGGGTAGGTGGTGTTGGTCGAGGTCCACCGTCTGCCTCCCGGCTCCCGAGAACGTTCCCACCTGCATTCGGGAACCCGAACGGTGTCCACCGCTGCTGAGCTGGGGTGATGCAGGATTCGGGAGTGTTCTCGGGAAGGTCGGGAGAGAAATTTCTTTCCGATGTCGGATTCGGGAATGTTCTCGGGAACCGGGTCCTCGCAGATGGCGCCCATGAGCACCACCGCAGCCCCGTCCACAGCGATGTCGCCGATCGAGCACATCCTGATCGCCGTCGCAGTCCTCGCCGCCTCGCTGTCGCTTGTCGTGTGGGGCGGTGCGATCATCTCGTCGGTCGCGTCCGGCCTCGGGCCGCCAGCGGTCGGTCCCAGCGACGCGTTGCGGGCCATCCCAGGCCTCGCCGAACGACCTGGGGTTCCGGCTGATTCCTGGCCGGTCGAGAGCCGATCGCAGATCGCCAACGCACCGATCTATTGGACGGCCACCGCATGCGTGCTCGGCGTCGTGGTCGTCGTGGTTGTGGGTGTGCGCCGGTTGTGGCGACGAGTCACGCCGAGTCGTCGTCGACTGGGCGTGGATGCGCACGCCCGGTTCGCGACTCGCCGCGAGTTGCGACCGTTGCTGATCAAGCGGCCGGTGCCAGGACGGTTCGTGTTCGGACTGTGGAACGGTCGGATGCTGGCCACCGAGAACCGTCGGTGGGCCCCGAACCGTCGCAACGGGATCGCGAAGCTGTGGGCCCGAGCAACCGGCGAACTACGAAGCGGCCAGCAGGGTGACATCACCTCGCTCGCGATCTGCGGCCCGACCCGGTGCGGCAAGACCAGCCAGTGCGCCGAGCCGGGCCTGTTGGACTGGGCCGGCCCGGCGATCGTGTTGTCGGTCAAACGCGACCTGATGGACACCACCATCGCCCGCCGTCGCACCCTCGGCGAGATCCGGGTGTTCGACCCGGGCGGCTTCCTCGCCGCAGGACGCAGCCACATCACGATCGTCAACGCCGAGATCGGACGGTGGTCGCCGCTGAGGATGGCGCACACCGCGTCGGGTGCGAAGAAGGCCGGTGAAGCGTTGTCGGCGTGGACACCCCAAGCCGGCGTCGAGGGTGGCATGGACTTCTGGTCGACGCAGGGCAAGTTGCTGTTCTCCGGGCTCCTCGGCGCAGCGGCGCTGTCGGCTCGACCGTCGATGCACGAGGTCGCCAAATGGGTGTTCGACATGGCGATGCCCGACCAGGCGAACCCGAAGAAGCGGTGCCCGCCCAGTGAGATCCTCGATGACGCGTTCGAGAACCCCGACACGGCCGCCGCCGCGCAGGAAGCGGTACGACACCTGCACGCGATCTGGAACAAGCCGGACCCGAAACTCGTCGCCTCCGTCTACGCAACCGCCCAGACGGTGTGTGACCCGTGGCTCGACCCGAACGTCGTCGCAGCAACCGATCTCGACGGTGACGGCGAGTGGATCGACCTCGACTGGTTGATGGACACCGGCGTCGACGGCGACAGAGCCAACACCCTGTATCTGCTGGTGTCACTCGACGACTACAAACGCCTGTCACCGGTCCTCGCCGGCCTGCTGTCGGATCTGAAGTCGCAGGCGTATGAGTGGGAGATGCGCGGCGACCGGCTCCCGGCGCCGCTGTTGATGTTGATCGACGAAGCCGGCAACATGCCCCTCGACTGGCTCCCCGAAGTGTCCTCGACCTGCGCCGGCATCGGCATCCAGTTGGTGACGATCTGGCAGTCCTACGCACAAATCCACGAGGCCTACGGCAAACGCGCCGACACCCTCCTCACGAACCACGCAACCAAACTGTTCTTCCCCGGGTCGTCGGACGACTCGACGCTCGGGTACGTGTCGAAAATCGTCGGCGATGAACTGATCGAACGACGCTCGTGGTCCAACGACGTCGACGGCGGTCGCCGCTCGATCTCGGGTCAGTCGAACAACGAAGCTCTCGTCCCGTACTTCCTGTCACGGCTTCCGAAGTACGGGTCGGCGTTGATGATCCACTCCAACACGCCGCCCGCTCACGTACAGGGCCGCCCATGGTGGAAGATCAAACGCCTCGCCGCGATGGTCCCCGACCCGCCATCGCACACCGGATCCGAGCAACCTGCCGGGATCGGACCATGGCGGCCGACCCCGAAACGCGATCGCCGACGACCGATCGTTCCCGTGCCGGTCGTGCCGAACGGCGACGACGGCCAACTGTCGCTGCTCGCCCCGCAAGGTGAGGTGGCGTGATGGCTCACGCACGAGTCGACCACGCCCGATTGGTCGACGAACTCCACGCCCAGCTCACCCAACGGTTCGAGCAGATGACCACCAGTCGCGAGTGGTTCGACTACCTCGCCACCGCCCGCCGTTTCCACCGCTACTCGCCACAGAACCAACTTCTCC
>JANNVO010000022.1:0-2645 GCA_031414475.1 Rickettsiales bacterium | reverse complement strand
AATAGAAGGTTTAGAAGCACGTTGCTTTGTCATGGTAATGTGGCAATAAATAGGTCGTTGAATAACGATAATATTAAAGAATTTGCTATTTCGTTGGATATCGCTCCTGAAAAACCTTTTAATCAAAAAGATTTAGAGAGTAATGAAGTTATAAAGTTCTTCTTTAAGGGTGATGAAAATCAGTATGTTTCTTCATCTTCCCAATGGTTAAAAGCTGCTCTTTATATTTTTGCTGAATATAAAGGTTATCCTTTAAAATTTGAAACTATTGTTGAAAAAGCTAATAAACTTTTCAAGACTGATTGCAAGGCTCAGATAGAAGCTGATTTGCTTGGTAATGCTATGAATCTGGTGATGAAGGGATACATGGAAATTTCTTTGTTTGAAAGAGATAAGTCTAAAGTAAGTCTTGAAAAACCAACGCTTAGCAATTTAGCTTTGTATCAGGTAAACAATACTAGCAATACTTGGATTACTGGTTTTAATCATGCTCCAGTGGGTATCAATATATTTGATCGTTTTGCTCTTAAATATATGGATGGTAAAAATACTAAGAAGCAAATTCTTGATAATTTAGTCAAAGAAGTTGCCGACGGTCAACTTACTGTAAATAGAGATAATATGAAAGTTGAGGACCCTAAAGAAATTAAGAAGGAACTTACAACATATCTTGATAATACTATTACTAGGCTATCAACTCTTGGGGTCTTTGAGTAATAATAGACTTACTTAGCATAATGCAGAAGAGGTTTGATGATAATATCAATCCTCTGTTATCAGAAATTAGTGAGGCGACTTCCAACGGGGTCGCCTTGAGCGTTTCTGGTGGGTCGGACTCTATTGCGCTACTACACCTTGCATCCTACTGGGCCAAATTTCTAGGAATTCGTCTTGTAATCTTTAGTGTTAATCACAACTTACGCCCAGAGTCATCTGAAGAAATTGAATTTGTCAGAATGGCAGCATCTGGGTTTGGTCATGAATTTTATGAGTTGTCATGGAATAATGGCGGTAACAAAGTGGCAATTCAAGAAAGAGCCCGGGACGCGCGCTATAATATGATCAGTGAAAAATGCCATGAACTTGGTATCAATACGTTATTAACTGCTCATCATTTGGATGATATGCTTGAAACGTATTTGATGCGCAAAAATAAAAAAAGCGGCATATTGGGTCTTAGTTATTCAAATAGTTTTTTTTATAATAATATCCAGGTTATTAGACCTTTGTTATCATTTTTGAAGTCTGAATTAATTGATTATTTAAATAGTTCAAATAAAAAATGGGTAGAGGACTCATCCAATCTTTTAGATGTATATGAGCGCAATAGGATCCGCATGGAAATATCTAGCTTACCTGGGGAGAAAAAATCTGAACTTATTGTTGAAATGAAGGTGATAAACGAAAAGGCTAATTCTCTTAATGAACGTTTGATTTCTACTATAGCCGAGGAGGTTTCTATTAATAATTTTGGATTTGCTATTATTGATCTTGCAAAAATCAGAGCTGAGTGTCTGGATATTCAAATCCATGTTATTAACTATGTCTTGACTATTATCAGTGGTAAGGCGCATTTACCTAGATTTCGTAGTACTAAGCAAATAATAAAAAAACTTGAAATGATGCAAAAAATTGATAATAGTTTGCATGGTTGCCTTTTAAAGCAAACTAAGGGTAAATTGTTGGTATTAAGAGAGCAACGTGAAATACAATCGACTCAAATTAATCTGGATCATCGTAATACATATTGGGACGATAGATTTGTCATTGAATGTAGCAAATCTGGGTATAGTGTTGGTAAATTAACGTTACAAGAATATATACAAACAAAAGATCAATTTGATCTAAGAGAGTTGCCGCTGATTGTGGGTAATAGCCATAAACTTATTTTATTTACTCTGCCAGTAATTAAAAGCCTTGAAAAAATCGTAGCAATTCCCCATATATCTTACTATGATGAGACTGAACTTGAAGGAGCATTGAAGGTTACTTTTAGGCCTCACTTTATTTCACGATTTACCCATTTCTTATAGGAAAAATTTAATGAACAACCAGAACAAACAAATTTTTATTTGGATATTTATTTTCATTTTAATGATCATGACCTTTAATGCTCTGCAAGGAGATGGTATCTCTGGCAGAGCTGAGTCATTAGCGTTCTCTGATTTTCTAAACAAAGTAGATGAGCGTCAGGTAAACTCTGTAAAAATACAGGGAAGAAGCTTAGAAGGAATGCTCGCTGACGGCAGCGCTTTTTCAACTTATGCAGCTGATTATCCTGGGTTAATAGATAAGCTAAGTATCAATGGTGTTCATATTGATGTAACGCCACCAGATACGAAAATGAATTCTTTGTTTAGTATATTTGTATCTTGGTTTCCTATGCTTCTCCTAATAGGGGTGTGGGTATTTTTCATGCGTCAGATGCAAGGTGGAAGTAAAGGTATGGGCTTTGGAAAGTCCAAAGCAAAACTGATTTCTGACAAAGGTCCAAAGATTACTTTTGCTGATGTGGCTGGTATTGATGAAGCTAAAGAAGAGTTAGCGGAGATAGTTGATTTCCTACGCAATCCTAGTAAATTCCAAAAGCTAGGTGGGAAAATTCCGAAAGGTTGCTTACTAATTGGCCCTCCTGGAACTGGTAA
>JANNVO010000021.1:0-7762 GCA_031414475.1 Rickettsiales bacterium | reverse complement strand
CGTGTTTGGCGCCGGCAGCTACTATATTCTGAAGCTAATTGGCAAGGGAATTAGTGTCTCTGAAGAACAGGAGCAATTCTACAAACACGGCCTTGAGGCTTCTGTCATCGAAGCTAGTAAACCAAAAGGAGGGAATAGTGTTTGATTTTTCAACTTTTATCGATTTACCGTTAATTTGGGGGTTGCTTATTGCTAGTGCAATCTTTCTTTACGTGCTATTGGATGGTTTTGATCTTGGAGTGGGCATCTTATTTCCTTTTGCCCCGTCAGATAAATGTCGTGACCGGATGATGAATTCTATCGCACCATTTTGGGATGGTAACGAGACATGGTTAGTGCTTGGTGGAGGCGGACTTTTTGCAGCTTTTCCTCTTGCTTATTCAATTCTCATGCCAGCATTTTATATTCCAATTATAGTTATGTTACTTGGCTTGATTATGCGAGGTGTAGCTTTCGAGTTCCGCTTTAAGGCTGAAGGTAAATCACGTAATATATGGGATTATGCCTTTCATTTTGGATCACTCGGTGCAGCTTTTTGTCAGGGTATGATTCTAGGTAGTTTTGTTCAAGGAGTTGAAGTAACTGGACGTAATTTTTCTGGCGGACCATTTGATTGGGCGACTGGTTTCTCTGTTATGACTGGTATTGCAGTGGTCTTTGGCTATGCACTGTTGGGCTCAACATGGCTTATTATGAAGACCGAAGATGTAACACAGGATTGGGCGCGTAAAGTGGCTTCTTATGTACTATTTTTTGTTGGCTTATTTATGCTGTTAGTTAGCATGTCAATGCCTTTTCTCAACGAGTGTATACAAAAATTCTGGTTTAGTAGTCCAAATATTTATTACTTGTTACCAATTCCTTTACTTACAGCAGCTCTATTTTTTATAGTTTGGTATGATTTGCATTGTCCAAAACGAGAATATCGACCATTCCTTGCTAGTATAGGCATTTTCTTTTTTGGTTATTTAGGACTGGGTCTTAGTTTGTTCCCTTGGATTATTCCCTATAAGTATGATATATGGCAGGCAGCTGCATCAGGCCCTGGGTTATCCTTAATGCTAGTAGGAGTTACCCCGCTGCTTCCACTGATTCTTGGTTACACAGGTTATTGTTACTATGTTTTTCGAGGTAAGTCTGGTCATGATCATATGTATTAAACAGTCAATAATATCATACCTAAAAACCTCTCCTAAGCTAAGGCAATGGTTATGGTTTATTATTCTTTGGTTTGGTGGTTTGTGTTCCGTCTTATTGCTGAGCTATCCAATAAAATTACTGATTAAACTCTCTCAATATAGTAGTTTAGGTTGAAGATGGGATGTCAATTTAACAAGGTGCTCACGTAGCTGCCTTAAGCTGCGCAAGGTAGCTCTAAAATTACCTATCCCAATTTCAGACTAAATTACTATGGCTTTTATTTTTATTATCATTCTCCAATAAATTTTTTTAGTTCGCAACACCCTATAAATGTATTCTCCTACTTAGAGCATAGCTATTATATTGATAAATGTAACTTAAGGTAGTAAGTTAAAGATAACCATAAAATTTGAATTATTAATTTTATGGGAATCTTTGTACGCTGAATTAAATTTTTAAAAGAGGTAAATCATGTCTAAAGGTAAACATACTGTACAACAAAATGAAACTCTATCTCATGTAGCAAAACAACACTATGGCAAGGTAGATTACTGGAAAGGCCTTGTAAAAGCAAATAAAGATATAATTAAAAAATATGATTTTAATAATGGTTATGTTTTAATTACTCCTGGTCAGCAATTAGACTTACCCGGTGACTTAACTGTAAAATCATATACAGATAACATAAATGAGCAAATTAACCTTTCAGGAGCTGATCATGTTACCTTAGATTTTTAATTTTTAAAGCTCCATAGGAAAATATTAATAATTTATACTTAGAGCACAAGCAAGACTAACTAAATTCGTTTGTATCTAGGGGAGCCGAGACTATTTAAACTGAGAATGCTCTTAATCCTGAGTAAACTTGTATGGCCTATTTTTATTCTGCAAGTACTCTATTACTTTGTGATTATCAGGAGCTACTTGTATATAGTGTACATAATGGTCCGGCTCAAAACACCCATTGATCTCTCTTTTCTCTATTCTTGCTTGCTCAATCTCAGACTGTGAAATAGACGTTGCTTCTGCAATTGCATAAATTACTTCTAAAACATCAGCGAGTTCTGTTATCAACTCTTCTCGTGATTTCGCTTCAGAAACCTCATTCGCTTCCTCAATAATTTTTTGTTTTAGCTGCACTACGTATTCCTCTATCTCAAGTTTTTGAGAATTTACAACCACGCCTTCTTCTATCATACGCTGTGGTAGTTTGCTACGGATCAACTTATTAAATGGGTATTTTCTCATTTTATCATGATATTAATAATTTTAGAAGATAAGGCCATCCTGACCTTGGTTTAGAATCTTTGTCTGCTACCTAAAACCCTGAATCAAGTTCAGGATGACGACAGAAGATTCAGAATGGCTTTTTTGTATATTTCATTCAATTACTACCAGCTGAAGCCGGTAGTAATTGAGATTTATTTTTTAAGCAAAGTCATAAACCCCAGTAACCAGTTGTATTTTGCAGCACAACTGGCTCGGGTTAACCCTATTTACTTGAGTTTTTACGACGCAGCTTATTCTGAATCATCTGGGTCGCTGCCATTACCAAGCGCTTCTATATCTATATGTTCCACAAACTCGTTGCTAGCTTTTTTGCCTTCACATAGGATTGTTCCAGCGGCGTGAATTCGAGCTTGAGTGGCATTATCTCAGCTTGCGTACTAGGTGCTAATGAGTTACCTAGTGTTAGGGTTAGGGTTGATTTAAAATGTTTGCTAAGGTTGTTAATCTCTGCGTCGTCATTAGCACGGCTTCTTTTCATATAAATTACCTTTATTTGTTTACTTTTTTAATTAATTTGCTTTAGTAGTAAGGGTCTATACTTTACTCAGTTAAACAAAGCATAAGCTCTAGTAGTAAAACTAGCATATTTTATAGATGATATATCTAAAATATGCTAACAAAAGGTAAGCAATTATCGCGCCTACATTAATTAAAACTAATAAAAATAAATCAAAGCTTACTTTCAATCAGTTTAATAGTCTCTTTGATACCATAAAGCTTGAAGAATGAACCAAGCCTTGGACCTTGAGTTTGACCAAGCAAAATCTGATAAAGCTCTTTGAAAAAATCACGCAAATTCTCATATCCAGCTTCTGTACCAATAGCATAGATTTTATTTTGGATTTCCTCTCCCGATTCTGATCCATTTAAACCCGATAACATCACGACAATCTGCTCAAGCAGTACTTTTTGCTCACTAGTCGGCTTATGATATTCTTTTGTACTTTTGACAAAATCGTTGTAATAAGTAACGGCAAAACCTGTCATATGGTCTAGATACGGCGCATTTTCTGGTGTCGCTTTAGGCGCGTATTTAGAGATAAATCCCCACAACACGTTTTTATCATCGGGATTGCAAACCGAAGCTAAATTAAGCAACAAACTAAAACTTATACCATATGTTTCAATCTTCGGCACCTTACCATGATGAATATGAAACGCCGGATTGGCTAGCTTTTGTTTTATATCCTCTTCTTCGTGGTACTTTTTATTAAATGTCAAATACTCATCTACACATTTTGGTATTATATCAAAATACAAACGCTTGGCTCTTGATGGGGATTGATACATAAATAAACTTATGCTTTCAAGCGGAGCATAGTGCATCCACTCATCTACACTTATGCTATTACCTTTTGATTTGGAGATCTTACTCCCATCGGCATCAAGAAATAGCTCATAAAAAAACTGGATAGGCACATTACCGTCCAAAATACGGCAAATTTCACTATACAGCTTGGCGTTTGGCATATGATCTTTGCCATACATTTCATAATCCACATCAAGTGCCGCCCAACGCATACCAAAATCTGGTTTCCATTGTAATTTGCAATTGCCTCCAGTAACCAGAACCTCAACAAGTTCACCCGTTTCATCTCTATAGGATACACTTTTCCTTTCTCTGTCTACTTTCTCGATTGGCACTTGCAATATTGCTCCAGTCTTTGGACAAACTGGCATAAATGGGGAGTAAGTTTTTTGCCTCTCCTCTCTGAAAGTCGGCAACATTAATCTCATGATCTCGTCATATTTATCTATAGTTTTGAGCATCATGTGATCAAACATTCCAGCCTTATAACAATCAGTTGCACTATAAAAAATATAATCAAACCCAAAGCGATCTAAAAACGATCTTAGCTTTGCGTTCATATAGTGCCCAAAGCTCTCTTTCTCACCGAATGGATCTGGAATTGCAGTTAATGGTTTACCTAAATATTGTGCTACCATTTCTCCATTTGGGATATTTCCAGGTACTTTGCGAAGTCCATCCATATCATCAGAAAAACATATAAGCTTCGTCGGAATATCGCATATCTGCTTAAAAGCCTCTCTAACCATCGTAGTTCTACTTACTTCAGCAAATGTTCCAATATGAGGAAGGCCGGATGGACCATACCCGGTTTCGAAAAGCACATAACCTTTTGCCGGAGTTTTCCTACCTATGTGGTCATAAATTCTTTTTGCCTCTATAAATGGCCAAGCATTAGAATTTAATAAATCATCGAAATTTATTGTCATAGTTATATTGTGAGTTTAGGATGAGATATATTTTGTTCGTAGTTACAATATTATTATAATCGATTCATGTCAATAAATCTTAAGAACACTCACGTCATCATTATAGTCATCTCGGTTATAAGCCTTCTCACAGCTTACTTGGCTGAGTATATCTTCTCACTCACTCCATGCCCGTTATGCATTTATCAAAGATTTCCTTATTTGATTTTTATTATGCTTGGGATAATTAGTTTATCAAGCCAATATAGCTATCGTAAATACTATATTACTGTGGCAATTATTGCCGTAATAATTGCGTTCTATCATACTGGTATTGAGAGAGGAATATTTGAATTATCTAGTTTTTGTAAGCCTTTGGTCTCTGTTAGCGATAATATTTCCGTAGCAGACTTTAAAAAAATGCTATATCACAAAGAAATTGCCTTATGTAACAAACCAGCTTTAGTAATTTTTGGCTTGTCCATGACCGAATGGAATTTGCTTTTGAATATATTTTTACTTACAATGTTATCTATGTTTAAAAACAAATCAAAATAGTAGCTATTAGTTATAGTAAATTAACTGACGTAGGGATGGTTAATTTTAGAGCGAGGCTGCGCAGCGTATGCTTTGACTCACTAAATGACATCCCTACTTCAATTAATTTACTATAATGCCTAAACCTTATTTTAATGACAAGAATAAACTCAAAAAAATCCTAATGGTAAATCATGCAGGAGAATTTGGTGCCAAGAGGATTTATCAAGGGCAACTTGCTTTTACTAAGAATCCTAATGATATTAGCATAATACAACATATGCTTGAGCAGGAACTAGAACATTTAAATTATTTTGAAAACGAAATTAAGAGCGGTCAATCAAAACCAACTTTTCTTCTACCATTATGGAGTGCTTTAGGTTATGGACTTGGAGCTTTAAGTGCCATAGCTGGAGCAAAAACCTCTATGCTTGTTACAGAATCTATTGAAGAAGTAATAGTAAAGCATTATCAAGAACAAATCGAATATTTAGAAAATTCGGGCAATCATAATCAGTTACTTATTAAGATTAAGCAGTTTAAGCAAGAAGAAGCTGAACATATCGAAATTGCTATCAAGAATGATAGTAAGAATGCAATACTGCATAGCGTTTTATCAAAAATGGTAAAAACAATGTGCACTATAGCAATTTATTTATCCAAGAGGATATAGATTATGAAGTTACTATTAATGCGACATGCACACACCGAGCAATCCCTAGAAAAGCAGGACTTCGAAAGGATACTCACAGACCACGGACAAGCAGAGGCTATAGAAGCATCCAATTTTCTGCACTCATATAAGATTGATAAAGTAATTGTTTCATATGTAAAAAGAACCATACAAACAGCAAATATTATTGAAGAAAAAATTCCTATATCAGAGAGAGAAATAGTAAAGGAACTTTACAATGGAACTAGGGAAAATGTGATTGAGCTCCTCTCTACTCAAGAAGATACAAATAAACACATCTTAGTAATAGGTCATAACCCTTTAATATACACACTAGCGCTTGAAATTTCTGACAGCAATCTTGAGGAATTTGAATTCTTAAGTAATTCCTCCATGCCGCCTGCAAGAATTATAGTAATTGATTTTCCATCAATAAATAGCTGGAAAGAACTCAAAAATCATAAGGGAAAGATCATCGAAATATTCACACCATCAAGCTCAAGTTAAAATATAATCCTTAGCTTAAGCACTCCTTGATGAGAAATATATTTTTCAGCAATACGAGCATCATATGTCAAGCCATATTCGAATGTAGATTTTTTAATATCAAACCCAGCTCCAATAAGATATGTTGTCCTTGTTTGTACAGCCGTTTTTGGAACAAGTGCGGTTGGTGCTCTTCCCTGCTGACCTGGTAGTGAAACAGCCAACTTTATTCCCTTATTCATTGTATCATATCTAACAAATCCATGAATTTCAGGAACAAAGGTAAAATCCTCTATAACTATTGAATGGTTCAACTTTGCTCCAGCAATTAACTCAGCTTTATTAAACACTTTTCTATTTATTGTTAAATTTTGAGACCCAGCGCCTGTTTCTGTATAATCTATTTTATTAAGTCGTGTGTACTCTATTCCAAATAAGGGCGTAACAATAGTATTAGCCGACAAGAAGTGGGAATAGCCTCCCGTGATTTCTGTATTATAACTTATTGAGTTATAATCTGCACTTGCTGTCGAAGTATTTGGAAAAGTAAATCTAAGTTCTTTACCGTTAATTTTACTTGAACCAATTGATGCAACGCCTTGAATAAAGCAATTGTCAGTGAGGTTTTTTAATCCATATAGAGATAAGACAGAGGTTTGAACAACCGTTTTGTCACCATTATTTGAGTCTTTATGATTAACGAGGTTTTTTATAAAAGTTAACGCAATTCCAAGTGTTGAATCATCCTTAAGCAAAGTATCAAAGCCGAAAATACTACCAAAATATTTAGCACCATATCCAGGAGAAGTTCCTCGTTTTTTTTGCTTTATATCACCGAAAAAAGGCGTAACCCAAGCCCCATGAGTCTGAGTGCCATTATCACCAGCCGCTATACCTGATGAACCAATATCTGCTGTCTGAAGGCTATTGATCCGTGTATCAATTCCACGTGTTGTCCCAGAAATCATTTGAGAAGCATTTTCTGCTGCCTGATTTGCTGGTTCACTTCCAAGCGCAATAGCATCTGGCTGTAGTGCTTCAAGTAACTGAACCACATCACCAGATTGATTTACAACGTTAAGCAAATCTTCGCGCGCAGAAGAATTTAAAACAGGAGTAATATTTGGATTAGCCGGTGCTAAATTGGCTACAACTTGATCTGGATTATCAACCATTACCTGGCGCAGAATACCGTCAGAATATGTCCATGTCACGAGTGGATTTAGCGGTGGATTAAGTGTGACGACACCATTGTCAGGAAGAGTCATACTCCCTTCCGTTGTTCCTTCTCCATTAAACTTGTCTCTTAACTCAGCAAAAATAGTATATTGTCTACCTGCTGGCCCCGGAACAGAAGAAGTATCTGTAAGATTTATGGTTACTGTATCAACACCACTCATGTTAATATTTATGCCTTCA
>JANNVO010000020.1:0-42557 GCA_031414475.1 Rickettsiales bacterium | reverse complement strand
GTACCAATATTAACCAAGACATTTGTTTTTGTATGTGTTCTTTACCTGTTATATATATTAATAAAATTCAAAAGCTTCAAAAAAATACTATCTTCCTGGGCGTTTTTCTTAATTATTTCAGCTGTAATTGCTCCTGGAATAACTGTGAATTCAGTGTTAAAAGAAAATTTTGGACGAGCAAGACCTAGAGAAATAGTAGAATTCGGAGGTACTAAGGATTTTTCTAGAGCCTTTGCAATCTCAGATCAATGCCCTAGAAACTGTTCTTTTTCCTCTGGTCATGCAGCTATGGGGTACTATTTTTCTTCAATAGCTTATGTTGCTAGAAGCCTATACTTTGCTAGAATATACATAACTAGCATATTGTTTGGCTCTGTTGTTGGCCTGTCACGGGTTATAATGGGTGGTCACTTTGCAAGCGACGTAATTATATCAGCCTTCTTAGTATTGCTATTAAACCATCTGATTTATTTATTATGGAAAAAGAAAATATCCTAGTTAAAAAGATAGCCATTATATCAAGCAATTCAGCTCAAGCTGAAGCAATTGAAAATTTACTTAAAAAACTTTTCGATAAAACTCTCCCTGAGCAAGCTGACTTAATAATAGTTATTGGTGGTGATGGCAGCATGCTCCACGCCCTGCACAACTACATGCATCTAGATATACCATTCTACGGTATAAACGCAGGAAGTATTGGCTTTATGATGAACAAATTTCATATCGAAAATTTTATAGAAAATCTTAAACGTTCAAAAATTGCCAAGCTCTACCCATTACAAATGAACACTATAAGCACTGATGGTAAAGCAGAGTCTGCTTTGGCAATCAATGAAGTATCAATTTTTAGAAAGACAAACCAAGCTGCAAAATTTAAAATAATAGTAGATGGCATAGAGCGTATGGCAATGTCAGCTGACGGAGCTCTTGTTTCAACTCCTGTGGGCAGTAGCGCTTATAATTTATCTGCCGGCGGACCAATTGTGCCTTTAACATCAAAAGTACTATGCTTAACTCCTATTTGTCCTTTCAGACCTCGCAGGTGGAGTGGCGCCATACTTCCAGTCGATGTCGAAATAAAATTTGAAATTATCGACAGTAAAAAAAGACCCGTTAATGCCGTTGCTGATTTCTTTGAATTCAAGAGTGTTGCTTCCGTTACCATCAAATCAACCGATACAAAAGTTATAAAACTTTTATTTGACCAGCGCCATACTTTTGAAGACAGAGTAATCAAAGAACAATTTAGCTTTTAAACCCAATATCCCTGAATTTATTATACCTTTTTAGCAACATCTTGAATTAAGTACAACAATACCTTGAATTGAAAAAATATATATGATATTAGTAATCATTATACTAATTTAACTATAGAAATATTGTATGCAGTTCATATTTATTATATTAACAATGTTTTTTATTTAAATTCTGTATTTGGGGAACAAAAAACTGGGATGAGCCTGCCAAGTTGCAGCAATGAAATATGCCTTTGGACCTGAGTGGAAGGAATTCAAGCGTGTAGTCATTGCATTTTTAGAGTACATTCATGAAGGTAACAGCATTAAGCTTGCCGAATTATTGGAATACCCACTAGAGTAGTGTGTACTATCAACATATAAGTGTTCGGATATAACCAATGCTAAAGCTTTTATAAATCATTGGAGGGAGTTGCTTGGTGACGCAACTATTATCCACAGGTGGATTTTGAGGTAACATATAGAAACGGCTATAGCATATTATTATCTAATAGCATAAGTATAGTATTTGGTGAAGTCTATGATTATGAAAAAAGGCTGAGAATTCATTATGTTCCGAAAATTGAAACAGTTATTATACGCGATCACTAAGTTTAATAATTTGAAAGATAAGAAAAACAAATAAATAAGTGCAAAGCATAAAATATGCACCTCTCATATTAGTGCTAAAAATAAAACTGCTAAATTATCCGTTTACCAATTAAAACAGATAATTTTATGAAAGAGAAAGAGGAAGAGATTGCTTACCTCTACTAATAATTGCCGCTGTTTTACAGAAGAAGTTACTCAAAATTTATACATTATCCCTGATCCAGTCACATTCAAAAACCAAATTCTAAAAAACCCAGTCCTACGGACGCAAAATTCATTAATCAATTCATTCGTTTTGGTGGTGGAGGAATGATATATTTGAGGTAGTAACACAAATTTGATCAGCCCCATAATTTTAGTCCGAGATATAGAAAACAATAAATCCAATATCTTACGCCTTGAGTGCATTGTAGAGAAAATTAATAATAGTTTTTAAATATTGCTCTTTATTTTCTGTTGAGGATTCGTTTACGTCCTTATATTGATCAATCAATAAATTAACTGCATTTGTAAAAATTAAATAACTAGCAAAATCGGCATCAATATCTTTTCTTACATCACCACTTTCCTGTAATTGTTTAATCTGAATTGAGATATCATTATATTTATTGTCCGGAATTCCTTCAAGTTTTTTACTATTAACCTCAAGTTTTTGAAAAAGTATTAGCTTTATTATATCTGGGTTTTCTGCATAAAAATTGAATCTCAGAGTTACTATTTTTTCTAATATATCCATTAAACTATTCGCTGAAAAAGCAGCTTCTTTTTTCTCTAGGTCAATATAGCTAGAGATCATTTCTCCTTTTAGTGCTTTCCATAAACCTTCTTTGTTTTCAAAATGATGGTATATAAGGCTTTTATTAATATTACATCCTTTGGCAATGTCACTAATAGATGTTGCCGCAAACCCTTTTCTTATAAAGAGTTTTCTTGCTGCCTTTAATATTAAAATTGCGGTTTTATGATCTTTTTTTGTCATTTTTTTCTTTGTGAATGAGATTAATAGTATCTTACTAATAAAAGAATCAACTTTATATAGTTAATTGACCAATCGTTCAATTAACTATTGACACTATTTAGAATCATGGTTAAATTAAAAAATAAATTGATCGATCGTTCAATCAATTTCTATGTATTTTATCATATAAACTTGGGGAAAATAAAAATGAAAAATAGTATTGCTACCAAAATAAAATTGGCTACATGCACACTTGCATTGCCAACATTACTTTCTACAAATATAACATTTGCTAATAATATCGAATTATCTGCTCTTAAACAAAGAGCCGAAATATTAAATACTACCTATGCTCATATTTCAGCTAGGGCTTTACATATTGCTGCATATTATAAGATTTTTGATATGATAGATAAAAAGGGAAGTTATGCTCAGGAACTAGCAAAGAAATTAAAATTCAATGATAAAAACCTAGAAGGATTATTAATGGTGCTTGCTAACCACGGGATACTAGAAAAATCCAGTGACGGTAAGTATTCATTAAATGAAAAATCTAAGATATTAGTCAGCACTGCAAATAATAGCCTCCAACCAGCCATTGCAAAGGAATATGATAATAGACGGTGGTCAAGCATTGGTAGGGTTGATATTGCTATAGTTGAAGGTCGCAATCCATTTGAAGCCTTATATAACGAGACTTTTTATGAATATTTAAGTAATAACAAAGCTGCTGCCGATTTGTTCAATAAAGGCATGACTAATTTTTCTGGTAAAGAAAATAAAGAAATCCCATCATTGTATAATTTTGGAAAATTTAAAACTATATGTGATGTTGGTGGAAGCGATGGATCTTTGATAAATGAAATCCTTACAAAATATCAAAATGTTAATGGTTCTGTGCTTGATTTAAAAAGCGCTATTAAAGAATCTAATATTCTAAAAAACAATAAGTTTGGCAATAGACTTTCTGGAATTGAAGGTGATTTCTTCAATTCCATTCCAGCTGCTGATGCAATAATTCTAAAACGAGTTATCCATAACTGGAGTAACGAGGATTGCATAAAAATACTCAAGAATTGTGTATTAGCAATTAATGAGACCAACCTAGGAAGAATTTTTATCATTGAAAAAGTTATGCCAAGCACTCCTGATGGCTCTCTGCTTATTGACACTAGCTTAGGGGGGATTGCGCTTGGAGGTTATCATGAAAGATCCATTTCTGAATTCAATGAACTAGCTAAATCTGCAGGACTTGAACTTGAGAAGAACCTTGATACTAAAACTGGAATTTCAGTAATGGTATTCAAGATTAAGAGTTAAGGAAACAATTTAGTTTTTAAAGCAATTTATAATAAATTAGCCTCCTAGCAAACAGAGACAATTGATTTTATCTTAAGTACCATTCCATAACGTTTCATCTAAAACAAACAGTATATTGACAAAAATTAACTACGTTATTAATATAATACATGAAAAGGGGTAGCATCAGTTTTTGAAACAATCTGTTTGTTTTGATAATTATTATAAATTTTAGTATATAGGCAAACTACATGAAGGCAAATAATATTAGCCAGGATATGCATCCTGATTTAAAATCATTGCTATCAAAAGATATTGAATTAATAAAGACTGAATTTAATGCTGACTATGCAAAATTAATCATTGAAGATTTTTCAAATTCTTTGGATGGTGCATTATTGGCAAATAATTTTTTTGATTTATATTCAAAGGAAGGAAGCAAGCAGTTTGTTTTAGACTTCATTGCTACCTACTTAAATTACAATGAAGATGACGGTCCAGGAACAGTTTATAGTTCTAGAGTTCCCGTATTTACAAAAGATAAACAATACCATGTAGATCTATTACAAAATATATTGTTAGATGCTAAACTAGGAGATGTAAGTACATGTGCTCTTATAGAGAGTATAATAAGACTCGCAGCAGATAGTCCTGAAAGTTATGATAGTATAAAGCCCTTAATATTAAAACGTGCTTCAGAAGATTTTTTTCTTAGAGAATCTTTTGAAGAAACGTGTGGTAAAGCGTGTAAAGAAAGAGACTATTTAATTACTCATTTAGGTTTTAAACCAGATTCAATGTCTCCTAAATTAATCTGTGATGATATTGAATTTGTACATCCCTTAATAAATCTTATTTTGAAAAAGATAGGGACAAATTTTCCTGACGCAGGAAAAGTTCAACTTGTACATAGTTTGACTAAGAATCTAGATATATTAATAACTAACCCAATTTTTGCTACAGTACTGACAATAGCAGCAAAAAATGCTGATATCTTTGTTATCCTAAAGGATGAAATAGATTCTTGTGGAGGGGTGTATTTACCATCAACTAAGCAAATTTTTATTTATATAGACCCACTAAGTGCTGCTAATAACTTAACGGAGGTTGCTCATATTCTAGTTCATGAATCTACACATTGTTCAATTGATTATGCATATCATAATTACGCAAACCCATTTCACCAAGGAGATGACGCAACGAGGATCAGCCGGGAAGTGCTTGCAAAGATGATTTTCTTGAATTTAGAAGCGTACTTGGCACAGAAAGAAAATTTGGATCAAGATATACGTAGTAATCCTGCATTTAATGAATGCAGGCTAAAATTCTACGATGAAAGTCAGTATGCAAGTGAAATTCCTGCGTTTTTTATTGAAGAAATGGCCATAAGAATCCTTAACGCTGAAAGCTTTGGAAGCAACACTAGAGAGTCTATTCTTTTAAACTACCATTCGCCAATAATGGCAGTTATTGAAGAAGTAATCGGTATAAGTTATCAAAACGATATAAATGAAGAAATTGCTAACGCATTTGAAGCTATTTTGTCGGGAGCTATATAATAGTCATCCAAGGTGAGTTAGAGCCCCTGCAAACGCCAGCGGGTCATGTACAGTCGCCACCCCCATTCTACCAAAAGAATAATCGATCAGATTATTCCTGGCATTTTTATTGTATAAGCTAGTGTTATAAATATTTGAGGTCTAGGTTAGCCCTTAACATACTCCTGCGCCATCTCCACCATTTTGCGATAATTTAGCTTGCCAGTAGCGAGAACAGGTATTTCACTGACATTTATAATTATTTTAGGAATATATAGTTCTGACAGTTGTTGTTCCTGACAAATTTTTGCTATTTTTTCTCTAGGAATATTTTTTCCAGTAGTAAACACAATTATCTGTTCACCTTTTTTATCATCATCAATATTAACAGCAGCGTGGATTGCTTCTGAATCCAAGAGGACCATTAGCTCTTCTATTGCAGCTAATGGAACCATTTCACCAGCAATCTTTGCAAAACGTTTCTGGCGACCTAAAATTGTCACATAACCTTCATCATCTATTAAAACAATGTCACCTGTGTCATACCAATCTTTACCTAGCTTTTCAACCATAGGAGGCACAATTACCCCAGGATTATCTGGCAAAATGTACCCTTGCATGACGTTAGGCCCACGTATACACAACTTGCCCCCTTCTTTTATTCCCTCAACAGGTTTTAAATAATATTCAATTTTAGGCAAGAGTCTGCCCACCGTTCCCGATTTATCATGCATTGGCGTATTAATGGCAATAACTGGAGCGGCTTCTGTTACTCCATAACCTTCAAAAATTCTAATACCAAATTTATTAAACCAAGCTTGTCTGGTTTTAGCTTTTAGTTTTTCAGCTCCTGCAACTACATATCTTAGCGAATAAAAGTCGTATGGATGTGCGTATGAAGCGTATCCACTTAAAAAAGTATCCGTTCCAAACATAATAGTAGCCCCAATATCATAAATTATTTCAGGGATGATTCGATAGTGAAGCGGCGAAGGATAGAAAAATGTCTTTATGCCATTTAAACACATTATTAAAGTCACTGTTAAACCAAAACTGTGAAACATCGGCAACGCATTAAATGCACTATCGTATGGATTAAAATCTATCCTAGCAATGGCCTGACATCTATTAGCTTGAAGGTTTCGATGCGACAAAGCAACGGCTTTAGGCTTTCCTTCAGTGCCTGATGTGAATAAAATTACCGCCGTATCTAAACCATTCTGATTGGGGCATATTTTCCTATAATAGATTTCTGGAAATATCGTTGCTATAAAACATTTTAGCTTAAGTTTAATTGATATAAATTTACGCAAATCTTCTAGATATATTATTGTGATGCCAGCAGAGGAAACAGCTTCAACAAGTGGTTTAAGTTCAGCTTTTTTTATAAATGAACGAGATGTATAAATTGTTCTTATCACGGCCGTTTGACAAGCCGATATAACATTACTTGGTCCCGAAGTAAAATTTATCATTGCAGATACCCTGCCCGCGGCTTGCACTCCAAAAAAAGCAATTGCGCTCCCTACCATATTTGGCAGCATTAAGCCTATTTTTTCACCGGCTAGAGAGTTTTTCGATATTAGCTCAGCCAAAATAAAAGATTTTAACAAAATATCTCTATAGGATGCAGAATTATTATCAATATCCTGCATTATAACGGCTTTCTTACCATAAATTTTACTGGCACTGATTAGTGATTCAAATATGGTCTCTTGATAGTTAGAGCTTTCAAAAATCATTTCACTCATAATATCATATAAAGACTGTCCAATAAGTTTACGTCTCTCTCTGTTATCCAAATGCTTTGGAGGAGTGATTTTAACAGGCGGAAGGATAGTGATGGTTAGCTTTCTCCTAAAAACAAATTTTCCACGCATCAATTTTCTTACTTTAGAAAATATTGTGAATTGGGTTCCGTCTATTCTTATTGGAAGTATTGTAGCATTGGCCTTATCAGCTATCATTCCTGGACCATCATAGATTTTCATCAATGACCCAGTACCACTAGTTCTTCCTTCAGGAAATATAACTATTTTTTTATCCTTCTTTACTTCTTCGATTAAGCTTTTGATAGCCATCGGATTATTAGATTCAATTGGATAGGTTTTGATTATTTTTAAAAACGGCTTTACCCACCACTCTCTTGTAATGGTTAAATTGATGGCAAACTGCAAAGTTTCTGGGATATAACTAGCTATCAATGGCGGATCGATATATGACAAGTGATTTGCAACTATTACCGTTCTCTTTCCTGCTTTTTCATAGTTTTCTATACCTTTCACTTCAACCTTATAAAAAATAACAAAAAAGAGTCTGAATATGGCTCTCCACAACTTCATCGGTATTATTCTAGAGTTTGGGATTAATTGGTAGATATGGATTGCAATTACCATATTTAAAGCACTGACCACTAAAATTACCGAAGGAATCGAGAATTCCATATAAAATAGTAATGAAAGTATAACCGTAGACCCAGCCATAAAAAACGAGTTTATTAAGTTGTTAGCCGCTACAACCCTGCTTCGATAAGCTGGCGACGTAAAATACTGCATAACTGCAAATAACGGAACAACATATAGACCTCCAACTGCTGCAAGAAGGAATAGGTCTACTAATATTCGCCAATAATGTGATTTCTCTAAAAACTGTGAAATACTCTTCAATTGCTCAGGGGCATAATTTATAGAAGCTATATGACTTGCAAAGTACAAATCTATTCCAAAAAGACTAATGCCAAGTGCTGCAACAAATACATATTTTGTAGTAATTTTATTGTTAAAAATATAACTACACCCAAACGACCCAACACCAACTCCTATAGAAAATACCGCTAAGAATAAATTGGCTACATTCTCATCTGCTCCCAGTGTATCGCGTGTTAGAGACGGGATTTGAGCCATTATAGCAGCACCGATAAACCAAAACCAAGAGATACCAAGTATTGCTAAATACACTTTATTTTTGGACGAAGCATATTTCACCATTTGAATAGATTCTTTGATAATATTTGGGTTAATCTTAATTTCTTTGTTCGAGTTATTGGATTTAGGCATAAAAAAACTTGAAACCAAGCCAATTAAAGCAATGACAACTACAAAACCAATTACTACTATTCCATTAATGTTATAAAAACCCCCCATCATCGTACCCATTAAAATAGAGAGGAAAGTACCAGCTTCGACAAAGCCATTCGCTCCTAAAAGCTCTTCTTTTTTCATATGATCTGGTAGGACACTATATTTAATTGGCCCAAAAAAAGTAGAATGAGTCCCCATGAACCCTATACATATAAAAAGCACCACTAAATTTGTAGTATAGAACCCATAGATAGCAGCCAAGATGATGCCGATCTCTGAAAATTTTATTATTTTCACTATGGTAGTGCGTTCATACCGATCGGCAATTTGCCCAGCGAT
Organism: Rickettsiales bacterium; assembly: GCA_031414475.1. Classification (GTDB taxonomy): domain Bacteria; phylum Pseudomonadota; class Alphaproteobacteria; order Rickettsiales; family Rickettsiaceae; genus Megaera_A. The sequence goes on along the minus strand of JANNVO010000020.1, from coordinate 33,496 downwards.
ACTAGCAAATAACACAAAAGGCAGTATAAAAATAACATTGGCAAGCATGATAAGAATATATGCCGGCGTTGCTAAATCATTTGCAAGCTTAAATGTAATGAGGATAATTAATGCATTTTTGAGAATACTATCGTTAAGGCAACCACAGAACTGTACTAAAAAAATAGGTAGAAATCTTCTATCTTTAAAGAGATAAAATTGATTTGAATCCATCACTTCTCCAATAAAATATTGACGGATACTATGAAATTCTACTCATCATGTCAATTAATCTGTGAATATTGTATATTATAAATGTTCATAGATCCAAAAACACGGCGTATTTACAAAAAAATAACTATTATTGAATTAGGTGCACAGATGTAGTATCGAATCCTGCATGCCGTCTTCATGGCAGCACCAATTGGGAACGTTGGCATAGGAAAACGGGTTATCGTTGTAAAAGAGTCATCCTGAACTTGAATTCAGGATCTCATGAGACAGAAGAAGATCCTGAATCAAGTTCAGGATGACTATGATGTTGCGCAACCCCTTCTCGTCATAACAGGATTTAATCACCTAATTCAATGTCTTTACTAACACTAGTTTTAGAGACTATATTTCATTGTTTATAAATCCTTACTCAAATAATATAAGGAACCATAACTGCAATGTTTTATTCTTTATTAGATACGGCTATATCTTATTTTTCTTCATAAAGATTATTGTTAGCATCAAACAGCTCATCATAATTTTCAATAAATCTTTCGATTTCAAGGCGCTTGGGCTCTCTTTTTAGTTTATTATAATTCTCCCAAAACTTATCTATATATGACCTAAAATCCATTTGATCCAATTTTGCTTCATCGACAAGTACACCAAGCACAATATCATCATTTGGCAATATTAATACCTGAGCTTCATTATTAACGAACTTCAATTGCTTCGTATCAAACTCCTCTAGATCAGAGGCTTTCAAATCAACCTGCTTAGACTTATTTTCTAACGATAGCTCACTTTCAGAAATTTTTGGTACTGCAGAAGCTTTACCACTCTTTGCTTCAAATTCTATTTTATATTTAGATATAGCAGATTCATCTTCGTTAGGTTGATTGGCCGCATTAGCATATTCTGGTACAGTTGGTACAGTTATGTTAGGAGGACTAGCAGATGCACCAGCTGGCTTATCTGTAGGTAATGCTAACTTAGCAATAGACTCATCTTTTACGGCAGGCTCTTCTTCTGTTTTTGGCTCTGTCGTTTCTTTGGCACCCTCAGTTTTAACTTCTCCTTTTGCCTTATCTTCGTCAACTTCTGGCAATTGAGGAACACTCATTTCTTCTGTTTTTGGCGCTGTTGTTTCTTTGGTATCTTTGGTTTTATCTCCAGACTGGTCAGGAATTTTAGAAGCCTCAGTAGCATTATTTTTACGAGTGATTTCGTCTAGGTTAGTTATATTTTGGATTGGTTCGCTTGAGCTAGTTGAACTATTACTATCGTTGGTCACTTCCTCACCAAAACCATCTGGTAATTTTAGTTGATCCGGAACGTCAACTTCAATCTCAGATTTTTCTGGTAACTTGACGTTCATTGGCCCTTCATCAGTGCTTCCAATTGGTGGTATACTATCAGAAATATTATCATTCTCTTTATTGTCAATAACTGCCTGCCCATTATTCATCGATTTTGATTGAGCAGTTTGTCCCGTATCTTCTGTTTTTTTAACAGCTGATGGAGCTGCAGGCTGTTTCTCTGCTATTTTTTTCTCTTCACCAAAACCTACATATTCTTTAATTTTTTGCCATAATGATTTACTGTTATCCGAACCATCTTGTCCTTCTTCCTGAACTTCAAAAGCCGGTGGAAGTGCCGGTAATCCACTTTCATTATCCGCGTAAGAAGACACAGAATTCAGAAGCAGTATAGAGACGAAAATTAAAAGATTTTTCTCCATTTTTCCTCAATTATTACAATACATTACTTTTTGGGAATAATCTTCTTGATCTCATCCGAAACAATATTCTCAACAATTTTAGGCAGGTTATTATCTAGCCAATCCTTAATTAAAGGACGCATTAAGTCGTTTACTATTATGTCCAAAGATTGACTACGTTCTACATATTCTCCGCTTTTTAAAGCACCATTAAGTTTATCAATCTCAGCTTTGGTATAATGTTTAGTATTCTCGGAAACTAAACAATCTTCTGTATTTTCTTCTAGAACACTTGTCAATTCAAGAATATTATCCTGTTCATCTCCTAACAAAGCCTTATTATCTTTCTTAATTTCCGAACTAAAAATATTGTTGTTATTGTCAATAATCCCTCGAATTGATCTTAGTATATCTTCTAATTTGACTTCACTTTCCTCGGTGTTGTCAGTTTTTTTAGCCACTTTTAGAAACCTACAATTTTCATTTTTACCTTCTTAAACTCTGCTTCTGGCTCAAAGTAATCAACTTTGAGCTTCATACTCTTAGCAGTCAGATCCCCTGTTAAAGATTTAATTCGATAAGCCGCCAACACCAACCCCTTACGAGCTTCAACTCTCGACTGCCTAGCTGAATTCAATCTTTCTTCTGTTCTTAGTACATCAACGATAGTTTTAGAACCAAGCATCTCTTCTTGAATCATTCCTTCATAGGCAATTTCAGCTGCATTAACAGCCTGAGTTGTAGCATCTATTCTCATTTTCGCCGCTTCGAGCTCAGCCCAGCCAGCTTTACAACTCGACTGAATCTGTTTTATCACACTATCTAAACTAATTGCCGCCTTACGAGTTTGATATTTCGCTCTTCTAATATCAGAATACTCCATCCCTCCTCTTCCAAGGATCGGAACGTTTACAGATAACGTAGAGGTAACGCTTCTGTTATTAACATTAGAGTTGTTAGTTTGCTCTGGGTTATAGTCAGTAGTTCCACCTTGAATTCTAAAACTAACCTTTGGAAGCAATTCTCCTTTGGCAGCATTTTCCCCAGCTTTTGACGAAGATGTTTTATGCCTTGCACTATCAACAGACGGATGTATTTCGGTTGCAATTTTTATTAATAAGGCAAGGGAAGATGGTAAGTCTGATGGAACTTCTGGCATTTTTACATCAACTGGATCTATGCCAAAAAACCTATAAAAATTAGCCTTTGAAGCCTCAAAATTAGCATATGCAACGGCTTGATTTGCCTCTGATGTAGCAAGACCTTCCCTCGCGCTTGCAACTTCTGTCTCAGTAGACTCGCCGAGCTTAAATTTTTCTGTCATTGCTTCAAGCTGCGTCTTATTCGATCTGACACTAACCTTAGAAATAGAATATTTTTCACCAGCTTCAACGCAATCTAAATAAACATTTATCTCTCTTAAAAAAGCGTCCTGCTCTTTTGCGTAATAGTCACCCCTTGATGCCCTAAACGCAAACTGAGCAGCCTTCAAAGTATTTACCGAACTCCACCCATCGAACAATGGTTGCTCTAGAGTAATAGATCTAGAATACCTCAAACTATCGGATGTAGTAAAGTCAGCACCAGGATTAGGAAGCTTAGTGTTTCTTTTTATTTTTGAATCAGTTGAATCTAGATTTGCAAAAACTCTTGGCATAAAACCAGATAAAGCCCTAGGGAATTGCTCTATTTCATTTAAGAAATCAGTTCTAATGGTTTGCAACTCTTCATTTTGATTATATCCACTCGTAAGAGCTTGCTCCAGTGTCACTGCAGATGCACTAGTCGAAAGCATCGCTAGCAATGATGATACAAGTATTTTGCGCATACAAAGCCTAATCCTAAAATAATCTTTAACTTCGAAGTGATTCTAGGCCAACAAAGCAAATTAGTATACGATAACCTTAGATTTAGGTAAGAAACACATCGTATTTAGGTGTATTTTTGCTGCACATTAATTAGATTTATCAATATAAGCTTAGCTATTTTTCTATAAACATCCTGACTTTCGATAACAGCGTCGACCAAATCTAATATATTAGTCTTACCTAAAAAAAATCCTTTTTTATATTCTATTTATAATGAAAGTCTCTTTTTTTTGAGATAAAATCTTTTGTATATTCATTATTTTGTAGTTTACTAGCATGATCCCAACCACTGAACAATTTAATCAACTTACCCAAAATGAGAAAATTAAATTAATACGACAGTATGCCCCTCACCTTCTTAATTCACTAAAAAAGGGCCTCTCTAGCCTTAGCTCTCAAGAATTAAGTAGCTTATTTGAGTTTGCCAACTTCGAAGCAGCTGCAAAAAAGATTACAGCCAGCTTTACTATAGATTTAACAAATTTTCTGACAAATTTTTCGAGTATAATTGAACCTGTTATAAAAGAGTTAAATTTATCTAATAGCGAAAAAGGCTTACTTGACAGCATACTTAAAAAAACTCTTGTTTTTGCAATAAACAAAGCGTCTTCTAGTCTATACACTGATTTAAAAAAAGGCGAAGGCTTACTATACAGTGCAATACTATCAGAAAAAACGATAACTATTTTAGAAGGAATTTTAGATTTTAAGAAGGCAATTGATAAGAATTTTCCTGGGCTATCTAACGTGATTATTTCAAAAGCATCTCCAGTTATCGTGGGTCTAGTTTCAATTTATTCTCCTCCACTGGGTTTAGCTCTAAAAACTACCGGCATTTTAAGCAAAGTTAGTGACTTCTTAAAAACAGAAAATCTGAATAAAACAGTAAACAACATGTACCATAGTTTGGATAAAATTAAACAAGATAAAACACTCTTGGAAATAAATGAAACTGGTGCTAAAATCACAGAAATCGCAAGACAAATAGCACCCTCTACTTTATCCGATGACTTAGTTTCAATTAAACACCGCATAGAGAAATTTAATTTAACTCTTGAAGCCGCTTCTGAGACAGCTCAAGAAATCTCTAAGAATCCAGCTTCAAAAAAACTCTTAATGATAGTAGCAGAATATGCAGAAAATCATATTCCATCATCTGAAAAAGAAATTAATAAAATACTAGAATCTGTAAAAAAAGCAACCCTAGACAAACTAGAAAAAAATGGTGTTCCAAAAGAATTGATTTCTGAAGTAACACAAGTCCTAGATCGCAATATTGAGCAAGCTAAGTCAGAAATGAAGAAATGCCTCAATAAAGAAACTAAAATTATCGACAAAATTGGCCATGTTCTGATTGCAGCTGATCTACTAGGCAAAGCAGAAAGTCATATAGTATTAATTGGACAAAATAACCCATCATACTCTAAAGACCTTAAAGAATGCGCACAAAACCTAAAGGGTGAAGTTAATAATAAAGTTCGTGGAGATATAAGTAAAATTGCCAAAGAAATGACAGCAGATTCACCAGCTAAAGATTTCGCCAAAAAAACTCTTGGTGTAAGTCTTGCTAATGAAATTTTGATTAAACGTTCACTGCCAGAAAAAAACTTAGGAAGATCACCATTATAACCTAATTTGGTATAATTGATGATATTAAGGATACCATCAATTATACCAAATCTAATATACAACTCTGATTTTAAAAATTAACTAAGCAAGTCAACTTCATCATAGACACCAGTTCCACCAAGCAGCTCAAGTGGTTCGGTATCATCATATTTTATAATTACGTTCTCGTTAACGCCCTCAAAATATAAAACATTACCTATTACCTTAACCTGACTATCATGCAGTTTTAATTGTTGCTGGAAGTCTTTAGCATAATAAAAATTATTAAATGAAATACCTACACCTTGCTGTTTTGTTTTATAATAACCACAGGTACCATAACCTTTACTAGGGTTTACAGTTATTGTATGATGACCGAATGAAATCATATCTTTGTTATAACCCATACCAGAAAGCCCATATTTTATTTCTTCTACCTTAGCCCTGCCTGCTTCACAACAACCAAAACTAAATGTTAATTTTGCCTCCTGTATATTATTTACCACCTGAGGTTTTGCAGTTAAAACAACTTGATCATTAACTATTTTATAGTCACATTTAAATTTAGGACCATTTTGAGCTACTTTAGCCTGCTCATTCTTTATTAGTTCTATTGCGGCGGCTGCTTCTTCTAATCCAGCACCACCGTTATTAAGCAAAGACACGAGCTTTTGGCTACAAATTTGTAAGACATCAACCTCTTCCACCACAAACTGCGCCGGTCCATCAAGCACCGCTTGAACAACAGGTAGTAACTTCATATGACTAGACAAATCAACTGCCTCATGCCCTTGCAGTTCAAGCGGCTCTGTATCGTCATATCTCATGGTTGCCTTTTCTTTAGCATCCTCAAAATATAAAGTCTTACCTATTATCCTAACCTGACTATCATGAAGTTTTAATTTTGCCTTGAAGGCTATAGCATCATCCCAACTATTGAATACAACCCCTACCCCACCTTGTTTTGTTTTATAATAACCACAAGTACCAGGGCCTTGAGATTGGTTTATCATTATTCTATGATGAGTAAATAAAATAAAACTGTCTTTATTTCCTTCGGGAAAAAGAGATTTTTTTATTTCCTGTACTTTAAGACGACCTTCTTCACAATAGCCAAAACTAAATATTAACCCTGTATCTGATTGATCTAATACAACCTGAGGTTTTGCGGTTACAACAATCTTGTTGTTAACTATTTTATAGTCACATTTAAAATTGTATTTATAATTTTGATATATTTTTGCTTGCTCTTGCTTTATTAAATCACCGAAGTCAATTGATCCTTCAAGTTCAGTAATTTGATTATTAAGAAAAGATACATAATTTGCAGTTTTTAACTGCATGTAATCATAGGAATATGGTGTAGCAGTCCTTAGTATTTCATTTATTTTATTAGAATTAAAGAATTTGTCAAATACCTCTCTCACCTCTACAGAAGCCGATTGTAAAACTAATTTATCATCGACTATAGAATAAAAATTATTATCGTTTTCATATCCATACTCTTTTTGGGATGCAGGAAATTTTGTAGAAATAGTTAATGTACTACACGGCAACTCAATCTTGATACCGAGAGTCGTCTTTTTGTTGGATTTTTCAAGTAAAGCTAACTTCTCTATAAGTTCATGATCTTCCGTTCCATAATACATAGTTATTTGATCGGGGTAAGCATGATCAAATATGATTTGCGATTTAGTATGAAAAATGCATGTAGTCCCTTTTATCTCAATCTTTACTTCCACACGAAGAAATTTATCCTGTGAATATTCTCTCTCCAAAAGACTTTTTACTAGCCCATAGCCCTCTTCATTTTCCAACAGTTTACTTTCATTGATTTTGTTTGTTAATATATTTAGGTATTGATGAGCTGCCGGTACGCTACGTTCCGCAATTCTACCTAAATTATGCAAACCAAATTGATATTCTAAATCCTCAGCCAATTTTTTATATCTGACTTGTATATCTTGTGCATTATCTTGTATATCTTGCGTTTTCATATATAACCTTAATTTCATGAATTAATTTCGATATCTAATCCAAAGTATAATAATTGTCAATTAATTTGATAATATCAAAAAATTTTGAATAAAATTAATAACGATATTTTAGAAAATCCAGATTAGTTAAGCGGCATTATAACATTAGATTCGTTAAAAACTCTTGAGCATCACGTATTAAAGAATCTGGACTCAATTTTGTCATAAAAACAAGTTTGTTATCCGGTTTTATCTTGGCATGCCTTGGAAATTTGTTAACAAAAGAAAGTACCATTTCAGCTACACCTAAATTCTCACGAAATTTCACAACAAATCCATTTGGACCGCTATCAAAAGTTTCTATATTTAGTTTGAAACACATATTTCTTATTTTTACCATCTCTAAAAGATTATTAAACTCTCTTGGAATTAAGCCAAATCTATCCTCCATCTCCATACGGAAATGCTCAATTTCCTCGCCTGATTTTAGATCACCAGTTCTTCGGTATATAGCAAGCCTTAAAGATGAGTCTTCGATATAACTATCGGGGATTAATATAGCTATACCGAGGTTGATTGTTGGATTAAAATTCTCTGAGTTATTAGCAGTGTCATTCTTCAGCTCATTAATTGCTTCATCTAGCATCTCTTGATATAATTCAGCACCCACTTCTCGGATATGTCCCGATTGCTCATCACCGACAAGGTTACCAAATCCTCTAAGATCCATATCATGACTAGCTATAGTAAATCCGGCACCAAGAGAATCAATATTTTGCAAAATATCAAGACGTTGCAGGGAGTGTTTGGTAGACTTATGATGAGTTAATGTTAAATATGCATACCCCCTAACCTTTCCTCTACCAACACGTCCTCGAAGTTGATAAAGCTGGCTTAAACCAAGCATATCAGAACGATGGATAATAATAGTATTTGCAATAGGAATATCGATTCCAGATTCAATTATTGTTGTTGAGAGTAAAATATCAAATTTTGCCTCACAAAACTCATTCATAGTAGTATCAACTAATGATGGAGCCATTTGCCCATGAGCTATTTTATATTTAAGCTCAGGTACAATGGTACTTAGTTGCTTTGCTACCCACTCAATATCCTTAATACGAGGAACAACATAAAAACTAATACCACCCCTGAAGCGCTCTCTCATAAGAGCATCTCGAATTACTACTGCATCGAAGGGTAAAACGTTTGTTCTAACTGGCAGACGATCTATCGGAGGGGTTGTAATCAAACTTAAATCTTTAATACCCACCATTGACATTTGTAGGGTTCTTGGTATTGGTGTTGCAGAGAGTGACAATACATGTACATTTGATTTTAGTTGTTTTAAATGCTCTTTCTGAGCTACACCGAAATGTTGCTCTTCATCAATAATAATCATTTTAAGGTTTTTGAACTTTATGTCAGCGGCAAGCAGAGCGTGTGTTCCGATTATTATATTAATCTCGCCTCTTTCTACCCCTTCCTTTATTTTCTTCGCTTGTGACGGCTTTATAAGGCGTGATAGCTGAGCAATATTCAACCCCATACCTTTGAAACGCTCAAGAAAATTATGGTAATGCTGCTTACAAAGTATAGTTGTTGGTGAAATGATTGCTACTTGCGGCCGGTCATCATTGATACTACAACTAACCATAAATGTAGCACGCATCGCAACTTCTGTTTTACCAAAACCTACATCTCCACAGATAAGCCTATCCATTAGTTTGCCACTTTCTAAGTCTGACTTTATATCTTCAATTGACGAAATTTGATCATTAGTTTCGTTATAAGGAAAATTTTTACAGAACTTGTCATAAGTACTTTGTTCAAAATATGTTGGCGTCGTTTTAGCAAGTTGCCTTGCAGCTGAGATTTTGATTAACTTTGCCGCAATATCTTTTATCCTATTTTTCAGCTTAGATTTACGCTTTTGCCAACCGGCACTTCCTAGCTTGTCAAGAATGACGTCATCACCACCATATTTTTTAAACTGATCTATGTTTTCAACTGGTAAATAGAGTATGTCATTATTGGCGTAGATAATTTTTAAACAATCATGCGCTATATTATCAACGTAGATAGTTTGTATTTTCTCAAATCTACCAATACCATGCTCTTTGTGAACTACTATTTCACCTTCAACAATGTTATCAAGTTCAGTTAATATATTCTTCAGTTTTTTGCTAGCTGATTTATGACTTTGGGTAACAAACTTGCTACCCAAAATGTCATTTTCAGCAATAAATAGATATTTAGAAGACATAAAACCAGTAGATAATGGAGCAATTCCTAGGTTTATAATATTCTTCTTGGCTTCTGATAGTTTGCTAATTTCTAACGTAACGTAGTCACGAGTCTGGGCAATATTTTTTATTCTAGCTTTGCCACTTTTTGAATTACAAAGAATTATTGGAATTTTTTTCTTATTCTCGATGATAAGCTCAAACAACTTGTCAAACTCAGTCTTGCCTTCAATCTTAGCCCGCGTGGCGATATCTATAATAGTTGTTAGGTCGCCACTCGAGCCATGTTCTATTAGAGCGCTGTTATCAAGAGATAATCTTTCTTTTATTGTCTGGCTGCTGTTAATTAAAAGAGATGGTGGAATAGCGAAGTAAAAAGAGTCTGGGTTTGATTTGTTTGAAAGCAAACGAGATTCATAAAAGTCATTATAAGTGTTTTCAAACTCTATCATCGATTGAAGACACAGATTATCATAAATTACTTCATGTTCGCCCAAAAAATCAAAGATTGAACTCATGTCCTTATAAAACAAAGGCATTAAATGTTCATAACCATGAAATTTTTGACCAGATGTTATAGACTCATACATTGAACTATGTATATGATTTACACCAAAAAGTTGTAGAAAATTATTTTTGAAATTAATTATAGTTTGAGAATTAATCAGAGTTTCTGTTGCAGATGACAAAATTAGACTATCAACCGATTTTGTTGATATTTGACTATAAGTATCGTATTCCCTGATTGATTCGATTTGATTCCAGCCAAAATTAATTCTATATCCTTTGTTTGCATGCGTAACAAGATCAACGATTTCTCCCCTAACTGCAAATTCGCTACTGTCTACTGCGCTAGCTGACCTAGAAAATCCAGTTTTTACAAGAAACGTTATTATAGTTTCAATATCTAGCTTTGCTTCCGGTTCAATTCTCAACGTTGAATTAACAAATCCCTCCGGAGGAGGAACTTTCTGGAGCAAGTTTTGCGCTGCAGTAATAAGTATCTTATGCTCATTATTCATCGCCAGTTCAGTTAAAGCAGCAGCCCTCTTTGCCAGAATTTCAGAGTTTGGAGAAACCCTATCATAAGGAACAGTGTCAAGGCTAGGAAAGTAAATAACCTGGTGTTTGGCAATTCCATCTTTACTATAAAACTTTAGTTGTTTATATGCAGAAATTGCATTTTCTTCTTCCCAGCAACACAATAAAAGATTTTTATTTTTGTTGTTAAAATGTTCTAAAGCGTAGAGTGATTTAGAAGAAAAAGGAATCGAGAGTTTTTTCATTGTGCAGATGGATCGAATTTTAGTATTTGAGTCATGACTGTGGATAAGTTCTCTTCAGGAACGGGCTTTTTCCTCACATACCAATCGTATAAATCAGCATCATTTTGTTGCAAAATCTGTTCAAAAATTTGCAACTCATCATCTGTCATTTTTCCTATATTTCGCTTGGCAAACTGACCAATAATTAGGTCCGTTTCTTTACAACCTCTATTACAACTTTGATAAAGCAATTTTTTAATAAATTGGTCCCGGTTTTTGATATTCATGATTTATGACCTTGCAAAAAAAAAATATGGTAATATTATTGTCTACAGCAGTAAAAAAGCAAGCGATTTATAATTGCGCTTAAACTCCTAAACAAATCCATGTTGAAGCCTTATTATAGGCTTCCTCCGTTATTATTGAAAATATATATTTTATCTTAAGAGACTAGTGAAAGATGAAACAGTTGGATCGAATTATGCCACAATATAAAGATGGTGATTATTATGCCAACTTATGGAAAAGTGTAAGCCGTGATTTGGTTGCCCATTATGGTGAAGATCTTTATAAAAGCTGGTTTAGTAAGATAAGTTTTTTTGAAGCTATTGGTGAGAGTGAAATAATACTTTCAGCGCCAAGTAATTTCATCAGAGATTGGATTAAATCTAACTACTTTGATATCATATCAAAACTATTATTGCACCATGATACTGAGGTAAAATCAGTTGATATAATCACTAAAGAGTTACCCAAATCTGATGTTGTAATTATTTCCCCTAATACATTGTCACTGATAGATCAAAGTGAATTTAAGGAGGATACTACATCTTCTCTAGATCCACGTTTTACGTTTGATAATTTTGTTGTTGGACCACCAAATGAATTAGCCTATGCAGCTTCTCTTTCTGTCGCTGAAGCCGATTGCGCAATTGCAAAATCCAATCCCCTATTTTTGTATGGCGGCGTTGGTCTTGGCAAAACTCACCTGATGCACGCTATTGCTTGGCATGCTAATAAAAAAAATCCTAGTAGAAAAGTACTCTACATGTCGGCCGAGAAATTCATGTACCGCTTTATCAAAGCGCTGCGTAACAAAGATATTATGTCTTTTAAAGAAGAATTTCGTTCTGTTGATGTTTTGATGATTGATGATATACAATTTATTTGCGGAAAAGAAAGTACGCAGGAAGAGTTTTTTCATACATTTAATGCAATTATTGACAATAATAAACAAATGGTTATTTCCTGTGATCGCTCTCCCACCGACCTTGATAACATCGAAGATAGGATAAAATCTAGACTTGGGTGGGGATTGGTTGCTGACGTTCACAGCACGACTTATGAACTTCGAGTTGGTATTCTTGAATCTAAGCTCGAGAAAATGGACATTAAGATCTCTAAGAATGTGATTGATTTCTTAGCGTCAAAAATAACATCAAATGTCAGGGAGTTAGAGGGAGCTCTTAATAAAGTTATTGCCCACTCAACCCTTGTGGGACGGGAAATAACTCTGGAAAGTACTCAGGATATTTTAAGAGATTTACTCCGTTCAAATGAGCGAACAATAACAGTTGAGGATATACATAAAAAAGTAGCTAATAGATATAACATAAAAGTCTCTGATATGTCATCTTCAAGTAGACTGAGATCTATAGCAAGACCAAGGCAAATAGCCATGTATTTATCAAAAACATTGACTCCAAAGAGCCTTGCTGACATTGGGTCAAAGTTTGGTAAAAAGGATCATACCACAGTTATGCATGCTATAAAAAAAATAGAAGAACTCATGGCGTCAGACCCTGATTTTCGAGAAGAAGTGAATCTTCTCTCTAGAATATTGCAAAGTTGATTTAATGCATTAAATGTCATCTTGAACTTGATTCAGGATCTCATGAAACAGAAGAAGATGCCGGATCAAGTCCGGCATGACTCGTAACGTCGCCTGAGATTCCTAGGCTATACAAGAATGAGGCGTGGAGTATTAATAAATGCGCCTAGGGCTTAAGTGACTTACTATAGACGAAAACAAATCGTCATAATAAACTTACCTTGGTAATTGGTATAATTTTAAAAAATTAGGATATATGTCAGAAGATATAAAAAAAATGAATCTTGAAATGATAGTTCAGACAAAAGATCTAGTACATGCTTTAAGTTTTGCAAATTCGGTTGTAGAAAAAAGGAATGTTTTACAAGAATTGAATAACATAAAACTAGTGGCAAAATCTGGTATACTTGAGATCGGAGCAACCGATATGGATTTATACCTGAACCAAGAAATTGGTGCAGAAGTTCTTTGCGAGGGACAAACTACAGTTTCAACACAAACACTTTCAGACATAGTTAGAAAAATACCTGATGCCAAAATTAGAATAAAGCAAATAGCTGATTCAGATAAAATCGAAATAACCGGAGCAAACTGTCGTTTTGAACTATTGACACTTCCAGCCGTTGCTTTTCCTGCGATGGAGGACATAGATTCTAGCATTAGTCTTAGGATCCCCTCCTCTGAATTAGCAAAGGTAATTGAGTACACTAATTTTTCTATGTCAACTGAAGAGACTAGATATAACTTAAATGGCATATATATGCATGTCAAAGAAGGAGAATTTTTTGGCGTTTCTACTGATGGACATAGACTTTCTATAGCGTCTGTATTACTAGATAAAAAGACTGATGACTTTGGAGTTATTGTCCCACGCAAAACTGTGATTGAGCTATTAAAGATATTGAAAGATTCAAAAAACATTCAATCTGATATCGAAGTATTTTTATCCAATACTAAGATTAAATTCAAATGTAATAATTTGGTTTTAATTTCCAAACTTATTGATGGTACCTTTCCTGAATATTCGTCATTTATTCCAACTGAGAATCAAAGTAAACTTACCGTCAATGCAAAGCTCTTAGCTAGTGCAATTGATCGGGTTGCCACTGTTACAGTAGATAAATTCAGAGCAGTAAAGCTATTTATTGGTAATGAATCGATGGAAATAACAGCTTCCGGTGAAGCAAAAGGTGCTGCAAGCGAGGTGCTGCATTATTCGCTAGAAAAAGATAACTCTTGTAACTACTCTGGATCAGAGGTTTCAATTGGCTTTAATCCACGATACATAAGTGACGTGCTAGGTGCAATACACGCAGATCAAGTGGAAATATTTTTCAAAGACTCTTTTTCTCCTGTTTTGATTAAAACAAATTTAAGTTCAAAAGATTGCTTTGTTGTAATGCCGGTTAAAGTTTAGTGCTTTTCAGGATGGCTTCATGAAAACCACGTGGCGCCATCCAGAACCATGGATAAGAGACCTCTTGTCTGTAAGTACAATTTGACGTCATTCCCGCTCAAGGCCGGAACCTAGGGCAAAACAGCTAAAAGGCTGGATTCCCGCCTCCGCGGGAATGACAAAAAAATGATCTTTCTACAATAGGTGGCGATTAATAACCACTAAATCTCGTAATATCTTTAGCCACTCTTTGGCTTTTTCACTAACTTTTTCATCAGCTAATGCGAGGTCATAAATTTCTTTTTTACGTGCATTATCTTCTCCATACATATCATCAAGAACTTCATTCCAAAGTTTGAAAATTGTGTCATCAGAAACTCCAGATCCTACTTTATTCAAAATCCCATAAATGCGACCCTTCCAGTAAGCATCCATTGCTTTGTCCATCCAAGATACAATTTCAGGCGTTAAGCCTGCCTCTTTAAGCCCTCTTCCTTCACCGAAACCTTTTTCGAATTTTTTAGTGCGTAAATGAGCATATTTTTTGCCATACACTTGATTAACCCATAACATACACTTTTCTCCAATATCAATACCGATTGCTGATTTGGGATCATTGTCAAGATTGTTGCTAATTTCAGATACTAAATTAGCCCAATTTTTTTCGAATGCGTCTTTCTTCTCTGGCGTAGAGTTAGTTTTCCACTCGGTTTCAAAGGCTGCATATTGTTTTAATTCTTCTGGAGTAAATATTTCTTTAACCCAAGAATGTTCAAGTTGTTGTGTCATACGATATACCTCTATTAGTTTAATAATGGTTTCCCAAGGAATCGATTTATCGTCATTTACTTCAGAAATAATGCTTTTGAGCGCTTTGCTTGCATCAAGCAAACTATTGGCTTTTTGCTCCAAAAATTGGGCCTGAACTGAAAAATGCTCAAGCGCTCCCGCATTACCTGTCAGCAATACCTTAATTTTCGAAAGTTCAAAGCCAAAAAACTTCAAAGCAATAATCTGTTGTAATTGCAATAAATCCTTTTCGGAGTAGACACGATAACCATTGGATAGCCGCAGCGAGGGCTTTAACAAGTCAATACGGTCATAATGATGCAGAGTTTGCACCGATACACCAGTTAATTTGCTTAAAGTCTTAACGTACCAATGAGCCATTGTTTTACCTCCTTATTTTAGAAGATAAGGTATATAGTAACTATATGGTCAAGAGGTTTTTTCATAAAAATTGTATTTATTTTTCCGACTATAGGTAATTCAGCAAGGCGCGATAGAGCGAAGTCTATACAGGAAGTAATAAAGCGCCAAGTATTTGGGATCATTTTAAATTAGACTTGGTATTATGACTACAAATGAGTATATTTCCCTTGGCTTCGACCACATAAAGCTTATCTCCTACTAGTGCAATCTTTTCTTTACTACTAAGCTGAGCATTCATAATCGTACCAGACCAGTAAACCTGCCCTATACTACCTGGCTTAATATCCTCAAGAGCTACTTCGACTTGCATGCCAACAATGTCAAAATAATCTTTGCCTAAATTTTTATTCTTACCATAAACAAAAACCTTAAGTGGCCACCATAAAATCAGAAACCATGCTAGTGACGAAAATCCAACAGATGCAACTTGGTAATTTTGTATCTCGGGATAGAAATAAAAAATCACCGAGCTAGACATTGCCCCGAGCCCAAGAAACAAAAATCCTATACCAGGTAGCTTACTAAATTCCATCAATATAAAAATAATGCCTACTACAAGCCATATTTCTACTGGAGTAATCGTCATAATAATTCTCTATTAAAGTTAACCTGAACTATGGACAAGACGTCAGTGGTTTATTAGGCAACATAGTTGTCATTATTGTAAAGTCATCAAGAGCAAATACCAGTCATCTCGGGCTTGATGGAGCTACGCCCGCCTTCGGCTCGGGATCTTCTTTCATTGGCCGAGATCCCGGGTCAAGCCCGGGATGACTGCGTAGTTTAATTCTGTCATCCTGAATTTATTTCAGGATCTCATGAGACAGAAGGAGATCCCGGGTCAAGTCCGTTATTGTAAAGGTCAACTAATTCAACTTATTTGACTATATATCTAAAAATAATAGCCTAACTAGCTTTCTCTTTTAAATACGCTATCACATTAACAATATCTTGCGGTTTACTAAGACCTGCAAAACTCATTTTTGTACCAGGTATAAACTTGCTTGGCTTATTAAGGAAATGGTATAAATTTTCATTATCCCAAATTCCACCGGCAGCAGCCATTGCTTTTGAATAGGCAAATCCTTCCGTTCTAGCCTTAGCTGCCCCATATACTTTCCAAAGATGTGGTCCAATTTTATTTGCTCCGCCTTCATCTAAACTATGACAAGCCAGACATTTTTTTACAACCTTGGCTCCATCTTCTGCATTAGCAGTAGCCATAAGCCCAGCAATATCCACTGGCACCTCTGGTGCTTCGTTACCATGACCAGAAGAAGCTTCTGATACCTCTACTTGATAACCACGCTGAGCTATTTCTAGTTTAGGTTTATAAAGAGCATTTGCTACAACCCCAACTACCATCGCGATCAAGCTGGCCAACAACACTGCAGCCGCAATTTTATTTAATTCTAACCCTGACATAAGCACTATATCTTTTATAACTATAGCAATTCTTCCAAATTCCAACGAGCTCTTGGCTTGAAATCCATACCGTTCATTATACCAACTTTTAACCTCTCTAGTCCAGCAAAAGCAATCATAGCAGCGTTATCAGTACATAATTTTATTGGCGGTGCAACAAAATTATACCCTAATTCTTCTGATAAAACTCTTAGGTCGCTTCTTATTTGGCTGTTTGCAGCAGCGCCGCCCGAAACAACCAACCTCTTTCCTTGGCACATCTCCTCGTATTGACCTATGGCAAATTTTGTTTTTTGCACTAAGACATCGCAAACAGCTTGCTGGAAGCTTGCTGCAACATCGCTCATATCACGATCTGATAGAACAGGAATTTCTTGAATTTTAAGCCTTACTGCCGTTTTTAATCCAGAAAACGACATATCAGAATTTTTTTGATTGTATAAAGGGCGAGGAAAGTTAAATCTCTTTGGATCACCGTTAGCAGCAATTTTTTCAATAATAGGACCACCGGGAAATCCCAGATTCATCATTTTTGCAACTTTATCAAACGCCTCACCAACTGCATCGTCCAAAGTTTGGCCTAAAATTTTGTATTTACCCAGATCATGTACGGCAACAAATTGACAATGCCCCCCACTCACAAGCAAAAGTAAGTAAGGAAACGACACATTGTCAGTAAGCCTTGCTGTAAGAGCATGACCTTCAAGATGATTAATAGCAATAAATGGCTTGTCTAAAGCACTAGCAAGAGCCTTGCCATACATCGACCCAACAATCACACCACCAATTAACCCAGGCCCAGAAGTTGCTGCAATAGCATCAATTTCCTGCAGGGTTATTGATGCTTCAAGCAAACATCTATCGATAGCTGATTTGATATTATAAAGATGAGACCTAGCTGCAATTTCTGGCACAATTCCTTTGAAAGCTAGGTGCTCTTCAGTTTGCGAAATAACAATATTGGCAAGAATATTAGGACCAGAAGAGACTATTGCTGCGGCCGTATCATCACAACTAGATTCTAACCCAAGGACTTTAATTGACAAAAAAACTACCTAATTGACTCAAAAATATGCCTTGTGAAATAAGCAATATCAAGTTGATTTTCAACTTTTTTCATATCTACCTTATCTTGCATTTCCTTAGGAACATAATTCATAACATTACTAAGAACAGCAAAGTATAAATTCTTAGATGGTATATAACCTGACTCGCATCTTATAGCTAAAGCTTTGCCAGCATGATGGTATACTGTGTCTCCACCTTCTAATTCAGATATAAATAGACCATAGCCAGTATATTTTTTTATACCATCACTAGGATCATCAGGAAGTTTATAATGTCTTGTTATCATTAGATTATAAGAGTCATCTGAAATTATTTTACTAGAATGCAGAGCTTTATTCCAAATAATGAGATCTTTGGTAGTTGAAACTACACCACCATCAGCATACGGAACCATGATGAATTCTGATTTAGCTAAATTAAACTGAGGCTCAACTGTACCTGTTGGCGTTACAAAATAGCGAATGGGATAATTTGTAGAAGCGGGTTCCACTTGGTGCTTCACAGCTTCTGCAAGGGTAATCAACCTTGTATCTTTCATTCCAAGCGGTTTAAAAAATTCCTCGGCATAAAAATCAGCAAGGCTCTTACCAGATGCCGTTTCAATGATTAGCCCTAAAAGCACATAATTTGTATTACAGTAATTATGCTCACTTCCCGGCTCAAACGCTAACTCCTTACTAGCCACAAAATTGGCAATATCTTTATTAATTTCTGTGTGTGGTTTGGTGATATCAAGCTTGGTGCCCATAAAATATTCGGTTAAACCACTTCTATGAGTAAGCAGATTATGGATAGTTATTTTATTAGCCCACACGGGCACCAGGCCATCAGCCCATATACCACTTTCCTTTGTTAAAAACTTGGCCACTTTATCATTTACGTCCAGCAATCCTCGATCACGCAGCTTTAAAATAGCGGCAGCTGTCATTGTTTTTGTTGTAGAAGCAATAGGCATCGCTTGTTCTGACGTTAGCTCTCTTTTCGTTTCAAACGAGTGCAGACCTTTTGCCCCCTGTTCTATAACACCATCATCGTCACAAAACATATAGGTACCGTTCATAAACCGTGAAGATAAATAGTCTTTGCTGGCTTGGCTGACCTTATTTCTTAGATCCTTGTCTGCAAAAGACAAACTCGAATTTAATACTAACGCTAAAAACAGAACAATATACTTTCTCATACAACTCCTTCTCGTATTGTTTTATTAACTCAATATTTTGATAATTTCATGCTCAAGTCCTTGCAACTTAGCAAGGTTACTTCCTCCAACTTGAGCAAGACTTGATTGCCCTCCACCACTTCCACCTATAAAACTCGATAAATGTTTGGAAATCTCGTTAGCATTATGTATTTGTGACATTTCTTTTGAAACTGCAATAACAATGGATAGCTTTTCAGCGGTTTTACTTACAAAGACAATTACTAAATCAGTATATTTTTTAGATAAATTTTCAGCTGCTATACGTGTAGTTTTAGCATCAGTATTTTCTGGAATGATCTTGTACAGTAAACGTCCTTCATCTATAGATACAGAGATATTGTTAATCTCATCATCCGACAACATCAAACTACTTATCTGTATTTTTTCAACCTGTTTCTCGAGATCCTTCTTCGATGCTAGCAAACTATCAACTTTTTGTAATAATTCCGGCTTATTGCTCTTAAGAAGATCAATGAGCTCATTAAGTAAATCCTCATTGGCAACAATCTCTTTGAAGGCAAACTTACCGCATACCGCCTCTATCCTTCTGATACCAGCTGCAATAGCACTTTCACTGAGAATCTTAAATACACCAATATCTCCCGTTCTTTTAACATGTGTACCGCCACATAATTCAAAAGAGTAAGGATTAGTGTTTTCTTCAAAAGCACCAAGAGAAACTACCCTTACTTCAGAATCATATTTTTCTCCAAATAAAGCCATAGCGCCGGCCTCCATAGCCTGATCTGTAGACATCAGCTTGGTAACCACTTTAGAGTTATCAGAAATAATTTGATTTACTTTTTCTTCTGCTAATTTAATCTCAGCTTTTGTCAACGCTTTGGGGTGACTAATATCAAACCTAAGCTTATCCTCAGAAACTAAAGAACCTTTTTGAGTTACATGTCTTCCAAGTACATCTCGTAGTACTGCATGCAAGATATGAGTAGCGGTATGATGCATTTTCAAGTGTTTTCTATAAGAAAAATCTATAGACATTTTTACTACGTCATTTATAGAAACAATCCCTTCGTCTAGACGACAAACATGCCCTATAACTTTACCCAAAAATTTCATTGTGTTTATTACTTGTATCTTACAATGTGGTGATTCTATAATACCAATATCACCCATCTGTCCACCTGATTCACCATAAAATGGAGTCTGGTTGGCTATTAAGGTAAACTTCTCACCAGACTTGGAAATTTGTTCCAATTTTTTGCCATCTTGCACTAGAGAGAAAACTTTACCTTCAGCAGACTCGAGTGAATATCCAAGAAATTCTGTAGACCCAAATTCCGATAGTATATCAAACCATATTGCATCTGTCTTAAGCTCACCAGAACCTGCCCAAGCTTTTCTTGCCCTCTCTTTTTGCAAATTCATTTGCTTATCGAAGTCTTTATTATCTACCGTAACCCCTTGTTTTTTAAGAATATCTTCTGTCAAATCTAATGGAAAACCATATGTGTCATATAGTTTAAAAGCTACGTCTCCAGACAGTACTCCACCTTTAGCAATAAACTTTGCTTCATCTTCAAGAAGCTTTAAACCACGGTCAAGGGTAGTTTTAAACCTTTCTTCTTCTTGTTTTAAAATACTTGAAACAAAATCTTCAGCTCTAGGTAGTTCTAAATATGTATGACCAAACAAATCAACCAATTTTGGCAGTAGTTTATACATCAGAGGCTCTTTTGCTCCAAGCTGATGCGCATGCCTCATGGCCCTACGCATGATCCTTCTAAGTACATAACCTCTACCTTCATTTGATGGCATTACACCATCAGCTATTAAGAAAGCACTAGAACGCAAATGATCAGCAATAACCCGATATGAAAACAACGCCTCACCCTTAGCAGCTACTTTTAAAATAGATTCCGTATGGCCAATTATTTCCTTAAAAATATCCGTATCATAATTATCATGCACACCTTGAATTACAGCTGAAATTCTTTCTAAACCCATGCCAGTGTCTACTGATTTATTCGGCAATAAAATACGATTATCTTTATCTACTTGCTCGAACTGCATAAAAACTAAGTTCCAGATTTCGATGAACCTATCTCCGTCCTGCTCTGTAGTTCCTGGTAGCCCTCCAGGAATTGCCTCTCCATGATCATAAAAAATCTCAGAGCATGGTCCACAAGGACCAGTATCACCCATTGACCAAAAATTATCGTTTGTATCAATACGAATTATACGATCATCACCAATACCAGCAATTTTTTTCCAGTAAGACACCGCTTCGTCATCATTGTGATAAACTGTTACATACAACTTCTCTTTAGGGAGCTTGTATTCCTTCGTCAACAAATTCCATGCATAAAAAATTGCTTCTTCTTTGAAGTAATCACCGAAGGAAAAATTACCTAACATCTCAAAAAAAGTGTGGTGCCTTGCCGTGTATCCAACATTATCCAAATCGTTATGTTTACCACCAGCACGAACAGATTTTTGTGAAGAAGTGGCTTTTGAGTAACTGCGCTTATCGATCCCAGTAAATACATCTTTAAACTGCACCATCCCAGAATTAACAAACATTAGACTCGGATCATTATGCGGAACCAATGAGCTTGAAGGAACATGAGTGTGTCCATTAGCTTTAAAAAAATCAATAAAGGTGCTTCTAATTTGTTGTGTAGTAATTTTATGCATAGAACTAATTACAATTTTTAAGAATTTTATAGACCATAACCTTAATAAATTTATGGCTAAATTACAATATTAATTTAAAAAGCCTTTTATTGTTTTCTGTTGCTATTGAGCTTGATCTGATTACTCCCTACTCTAATATAAGTAATATAGAAAGACTTTTTTAATCAAAAATATTAACAAATGATACTAAGTTCTATCATAAATTGGACTAATAGATTTCAAAACGTTAGCTCACGTAGCTTATTCTTACAAAATAAGAACATCTTTATCTCATCAAATCGGTTAACTAATGTCTCTGATAGATTGTTTTGTACTACTAAAATTAGGTTTCTAGCATGAGTACGAACACACAAAATAGTTCTAAGTTAGAGTTTATAGTTAATCTGCTAAATAATTTATTTCATAAGAAAAATGTAACTATTCTATTAGGAACAAATGGTATTAAGCTTTTTGCTCTGAAAAAAAATCAGGTACAAGATAGTATTTTCGTTAAATATGGCTCCGACAAATATCACCAAAGATACCGAAAATTTTTATCGGGTTATAAAGGCTATCATATCATATTCTTGCTAGACCACAAAGAGTGTGGACTTGATCATGAGATGCTACCAATTTTGCTACCAGTTTTGAGTAGCATTGTTAATAAAGCAAATCCCGTCAATAAGTTTATTTCAGAAAAATACAAACCTGAAGATATTGTTGCTTACAATGTTTATGACGTTAATTACCAAAATGGCGAAATTTGGAATACTTGTATAGCTACAACTCCTTTCTCTCCTCCGTTAAGTGATATACTAGAATACTCAATAAAAAAATCTTTTAAATATAGTGGGATGTATTTCTTATCTTTAGAATTAAGGACGATAATTGACCGCATACTTCAAGCTAGTGGCAAATCAGAGTATCTAGAAAACCTGCAAATCTTTACTATAACTACTGAAGCTAGCAATATAAGGATTATTGTAAAATATAAAAATAATATCATGAGTGAAAAAATGGTAGAATTTCCTTATGACAAATCGGATATGTATTTAATTGGGACAATTGAACAAGTGATCTCCGATAAACTATTATTTTACAAGCAATATATTAAAACACTTGAAACACAACCATGCCTCATATTTTTAGTAGATAATAAGCTTAAACCGATGGTATCTGAACTTAAGTTTGATAATTGCAATATATTGGCTTTAACTGGAGATGATTTAAAACTCACGACGCATCATTCAGATGATAGATTTCAGGACGCCACCTTGATAGAGCTGTTCAATAACAGTACTACCCATCTAGCTTCAAATAAACCATTAAGAGGCATTACAAAACTCACACTACTAAACAGGGTGGTGTTTAAACCCGTTATTGCTATTATTTCTGGAATGATCCTAACTCTATGCTTTTTTAAATATCAATCTATTAAAGTTCAATCCCAAGCAAATGATCTTAATAGACAGTACTACAAGCTTGCCGAAGAGTATAGAAAGATCAAGAAGCGAAACCCAGAACTCTCAAATGTAAGTGATTTACTCGAGATGTATAACTTACAAAATATAATTGCTAGACAATCCAATACTCCTTTTGATCACTACAAAATTCTCGTTTTAACTCAGCATAAAAATTTAAAAATTAATAAATTATCTTGGAAACTAGTTAATCCGATATTAGTCGATTTTTCTCAAAGCGATCTGCTAATATCTGTCGACATTAATTATGACGGACCAATAGACTCTACATTAGAAGGAATAGAAGTTATTAATGGATATGCTAATCATATAAAAACTAACTTTCAGAACTTCCGCATTGTTTTCACTAAGAACTCTGATGAGATTAAAGAAGCAGCAAGAAGGGTCACTATCCCAGCTCATTTTTTTATTAAAGGAAAAGTTGGCGAGGATAAGTATGCTAGATAAGCTTGTAGTTCATCTTAAAAATATTATTTTTTTCAAAATTATTATTTATCTGCTGCTTATAATAACCCTTGCACTATTAATACCTATATTTACTACTGGTTTAGAAAAATCATCTCTAAGAAAACAAGAAGCTAATTCTTTTCTTAGAGAAGCCGCGCTGCAGATTGAATCTATCAAGGATTTTGAGGAAAAAATTGTTGCCCTAAACAACGATTACAACTCTTTAACGACAAGTACTGAAGATCTTGGTTGCGCAAGACGAACAAAATTTATCAATACAGTAGAGTCTTTCACTACAAAGTACGAACTATTTGAACCTATAAGTATTAAAATCTCCAAAGGCTTCGATGGAGAAAGTTCTTTAGCTAATAATGAACATATACAAATAAATTACCACACTGCGGATATTCATTTTAAAACTTTAGATCCTTATCAATTGCTAAATATTACTCGCGATTTATGCAGTATTATTCCACAAGGTTCTGTCGTGTTAAGCAGCAGTCTTCGATCAATAGATGCTTTAACACCAGAAATAATTGACGAATTAATACCCACTAAAGCACCAGAATTATTGGAGGTAAAAATAAAAATTCTTCTTAGGGACATTGTGTATGAAAAATGATATAAAGCTCCCAGCAGGTGTTGATCCAAAACCCTTTTACCTACACCTTGATAGGCATTTGAGTAATAACCTTGGAGAACAACTTAGGAGAGCTATCTCTAACCTCCTAGCAATAGATTATTCGCTCAGATTAAAATCAACCCCTCAACTAGAGGAATATGTAAACTTATGTGGCTCTAGGTTAAAAAAACATCTGGATCAAAAAATTATACTCAACGAAACTTTTTCGTCAGCAATGACACTATTTGCCATTGCTATTACACCAGAAAAACAGGATGATGAAGATAATACAAAATCTGCCGAACAATCACAAGAGGCAGTTGTTGAATCCGTAATCTCTACTCATTTTGGCAATTTAAGTCATGCAGAACAACAAACTATTAGAATGGTTCTTAAAGATTTGTTAAACGGTAAAGATGGCAAAGAATTAATAACTATTGTTACGTCAGATCCTAAGTTGTTCCATTCTATAGTACTTTCTGCCGTAAAAGCTAAAAAACAACAACAAGAAATTTCTGAATCTGTAGGAACTCACCTACACTCAATACTTGTACAATCAAAAGCTCTAAACCAAAAAGTAACAGGATTTAAGGCAGCCTTTGCCAAGATTGCCTTGGTGGGAAGCGTTATTGTTGCGGCTTCAATTGGAATGGTTGTTGGAGGTTTAGCTCTCCCAGCACTTATCCTACCTGCAACACTATATGCAATAAAATATGGACCAGTACTCGGTGAAAAGATTGGGAACATGGTTGCTCAAAAAGTACCAAGCATTGCGAATGAAACAAAAAATCTTAATCAACTTAAGAACATAAGCAAACAAGTTTTAATTGATGCTCCTGAGCTTTCAAATAGCGTTAATATTAAAAACGAATTATCTCAAGAAAAAGCTAAAGAACTAGCTAAAGCACTAGAAATCAAGCCTATAGGAGTTGCAGAAGCCCCTGATCAAAGCGCTACAGAGCGAATGTTAGAACAAAAATCTAAATCCAACAAACTTGGAAGAGGCACTTAATTAGCCCAACTCTTGACTTACAAGATATATTTAATTTTCCTTATAAAAACAAAAAACTATGATTCTTACTGTGATTGTTAGCTATGTAATTATTTTTTTATTCGGCACGTTGATCGGTAATTTTACTACTACTATATTTCACCGCCTTCCAAGAAATATAATGATTTCAGGATTTGATAAAAAATTAACTCAGCCTCCGTTTTGCTCAAATTGTGGTCATGTTTTGCGCTTCTATGAGTATTTACCGATTTTAAGTTGGTTTAGTACTTTTGGTAAATGTAATTATTGCCATATTGCTATTACAAAATCATATATAGCCCTTGAAACATTAATTGGACTAATAGCAATAATTTTATACTACCTATTTGGTCAAAACTTAGAATATTTCTTTATTTATTTTTGTTTTGCTACACTGGTTATTTTGAATATTTTTATATACTTAAAACATAATTTTGTTCCGATAAATATTACTTTAGGGATCATTGCTCTGGGTATTATTTACCGCACCCTAACAGATCAAGAAATTTCGCTGTGGTTAACAAGTTTATCTTTTGCCTCTATTACAAGCCTATGGATTATTCGTAACAGCCTAGTAGATATTAGGGCTGCTGGAGAAAAAAATACAATCAGTAAAGCTGTTGTTATAGTACATTTAATTTTGCCAGCAAGTCTATGGTGTCAAAATTATGGTATATTAATTTTTACTACTATTATAGTTTTCTTGTGTTTATTTTCTAGTACCACAATGAACAAGTTAAATTATCCAATTGGGATAATGGCTTTGCTTTTCATTAGTTTGTATTACTGATTACCGGAGACCTTGGGTAAATTAAGCCAAGTTTATAAAAAATAAGAGTCATCTTGAACTTGATTTGGCGAAGCCCTGCCTCTTTGGCCTAGGATCTTACGGCAGCGTACGACGTCATCTTGAACTTGATTCAGGAGTCTCAGGCAGAGAAGATGCGCCCAAGCCAGAAGCCCGTCAAGTCAGTAAACTATTTTGATACAACTTGACTTCAGCACACACCAGCATAAATTAAGGTTCCTAATTCAATAAGAATTAACACCATTTCTTACACCAAACTCAAGTGAGTTAGAAAACTATGCTATTTTTGAGAGTGACTTAATCAATGTATTGACAGCCGTTTGATGATCAGAGCTCTCTATTTTCATAAAATTACGAGATACTTCGATACACATACGTTGGTGCTGCGTTACTACAGGCTCACTATCAGCAGCTTCTAGCCCTTCGTAAAAATAAGACGTATCTTGCGATAAAGCTTTTGCTATTAGAACCAATCTACCTACGGAAATTCTGTTTGTACCTTTCTCGTATTTTTGTAGTTGTTGATGTGTAACACCAATAATCTTTGATAATTGTTGGCGAGAAAACCCCTGAGCAAGTCTCAAAGAGTATATTCTGCCACCTATATACTTATCAACTTCAACTATATAATCATTTTTACGTGCCATACCCTAAACCAATAAACTTGAACAATTAATATAAATAAATAAAAACGAGATAATTCTGCTCTATATGCTAACATAATTAATGACCAGATGCAAGAGTTTATTTAAAAAAATGTTAAGAATCGTTATATAATGCCATGTACAAACTCTTGAATACCTTACATAAGCAGTATATAGTACATTAATCAAAAAACTCTTTAGCATTTAAGAACTGAATTTAAGAAAAAATATTATAAGTATTTCTCTTAAATTCAGTATAAACATTATAATATTAACTCTCCGAAATCAAAACCCCTTCTGATTTAACTTTGTTATATGAGCTCCGAAGCCTTAAACCTACAAAAACTACTATTATTGAACCTAAAAAGGCACATATTGGCACAACACTAAGCGAGTATTTATACGCATGAATATCATATATTCTAAGGCCAGAATCATTCAAATCTCCTGCCCAAAACATATCCATTATTTTACCTATAGTCGTATGAAAAAACGAACCACCTAACATGTTAATGCAATTTAAAAAGGCAATGGTAACACCCAAATTCTTAGGTTCCACAAGGCTAGACCCAGCTGAAAACACAATAACTTGATAACAACACATAATACCAAGTGCAAAAAACAGGCAAGAAAGCTTTAAGGGGTTATATGTTTTACTCTGTAATAGCAAGACAAAAACAAGCGCCATAATAAGCCCACACATTCCAATAACCGAGTAATTACCAAATCTTTTACTGCATAAAGCAAGCAATGGACCACCAAAAAGCATGCCAAAAAATATAAATGATATAAGCCCAGCCGCATCACCCTTGTTTATACTATAAGCGGTCATTAAATACGGCACTCCCCAAACATCGCCAAACCCTTCTAATGATCCAACCATCAACAGGTTAGAAACTGCCAAACACCAAATAAAAGGCGAAGCAAGAATAGCCTTAAAATTTGCTATTTTAAACCTCTCTTCTGGAATAGATTCTTTTATATTTTGGGGCGAACGTAAAACAAAATATGTGGCAAAACCAAGTATTATTGATATAATTGCCAGAGTTAAAGCCACAGTTTGCCAACTATATTTTTCTATCAATATACTCACAGGTCTGCCTCCATAGATTGCTCCAGTAAGCCCAAAAGTAAATGAAAAACCTACCATTCTTGCATATTGAACCTTTGAAAACCATTCAGACAATACCTTCGAAACACCTAAGAACCCTACTGCTGAACCAGCCCCTATCAAAAATCTACTTAATAACGCTAAATAGAAATTACTCGTGTATGTAAACATTAAAGTAGCAAGCCCGCAAAGCACAGCGAATACAAAAATAATGCGTCTTGCACTAAACTGATCTAGCAAAATCGCAACTGGGATTTGCATCATGGAGTAACCATAATAATAAAACGCTGCAAGTAAGCCAAAATGACTAGCATCTATAGAAAATTGATCCATGATTTGATGCATCATCAAACCTGGCCAAAGACGTAAAATAAATTGATAGGCAAAAAAAAGTAATGGCCAAAGCCACATAAAAAATGGCAAATATTTATGTCTTAGAGTAAGCATATGCAACCTCATTATATGAATGAACTTAAAAATTAGAATTTAGAAATAAAAAATGAACGTGAGGATATGTATCGGCCTTAGCCGATAATAATAAGAGAAATAATAGTTATGTTAAAACGGTTATAGAACATCGAATTAATTAAACACATTTATAAGTTTAGGTTACAAAACAGCGTTCATTCTTACACAATTTATTCATAGAGTCAATAGCCCCAGAAATACCATAACTAGAATATTCATATAATAAACTTAGATGTATAGTAAAGCGCCTTGAATTAGGTGACAAACACGTCATGGCGAGCAACCAATTTAGGAGGCGTCGGCAGGAAAACAAGTCATCCTTGTAAAAGGTCATCCTGCGCAAGCTCTTCTCGTCACGACAAGAAACAATACAACTAATTCAAAGTGAGTGATATCTGTTAGAGTTCTCAGACCATTTCTTGTTCGCAGCAATGAAATCAGGATTCAAAAACCCCTCTTTTGCATAACCCATTTCCTCGCCTAGCAAAGTACAAATCGACCCACCAGCTGACCTTACCAGTGCATGACCAGCAGCTGTATCCCATTCCATGGTTGGGCCAAATTTAGGATAAACATCTCCTGCTCCTTCGGCAATCATACATAACTTAATAGAACTAGGAATTGCAATAATTTCAGAAAATTCATTTTCTTTCAAATAATTTTCTGTTTTAGAATTAAAGTTATGAGAGCTAACAACTGCTACAAACCCATCTTTCTTGTGTTGATTATTACCGACAATTTGACCATTTTCCTGGATACAAAAATTCATATTCTCATCAGTAAAATAAAGACGATCTTTAGATGGCAGATACACAAAACCAAAAGTTGGAGTTTTATTATCTATCATTGCTATATTCACAGTAAAACTATCATTATTTTTGATGAAACTTCTCGTTCCATCAATTGGATCAATAAGCCAAAATTGTTTTTTATCTGTTATGTCAACTAATGGTCTTTCTTCACAAACAACAGGTATAGATGGCATAATTTCTAGTAACTTGGTAAATATATAATCGCTGATTTGTATATCGGCGTTAGTCACAGGAGAGTTATCTTCTTTGATTTTTATCTCAAGACCACGCTCCCTTACATCAACGGCAATTCTACCAGCTTCTGTGATTACTTCTTTTACTTTTTGAATAAATCTCTTGTCCATTCTATATCCACTATTTATCTATGCTTCAAACTAGCAACATAAGTATTCACCAGTAAATAAGCAACCGTCATAGGCCCTACCCCGCCTGGAACTGGTGTAATATATTTTACATGATTTTTTACAACTTGAAAATCGACATCACCCACCATTATAGATTTATTTTCTAAAACTAAGCGATTAATTCCTACATCTATGACCACAGCATTAGGATTAAAATACTCTTTTGTAAGAAATTGAGGCTTACCAATCGCTGATACTACAATATCAGCTCTTGATGTAATAGATGCCAAATCTATAGTTTTTGAATGGCAAATCATAACGCTACAATCTTCCTTAAGAAGTAGAGCCGCAAGTGGCCTACCGACAATATTCGATCTACCAACTACTACGACATTTTTGCCCACTAAATCATCAACGCAGGATTTTATTAACGCAAGACAACCTCTCGCAGTACAAGGAACAAAACCATGCTCAAATGGGCTATACAATAACCCTATATTTATTGGATGGAACCCATCTACATCTTTTTCTGGATTCACAGCCATTATTACTTTTGCTTTATCGATATGATCTGGCAATGGAAGCTGAATAATAATTCCAGAAACTTCTGGATCTTTGTTCAACTGACTAATTTCAGATAAAAGTACTTTTTCTGGAAGATCATTATCAAATTGTTTAAGCTCAGTTATTATACCAACTCTTACAGCGGCTCTAATTTTGTTTTGTACATATATTGCACTTGATGGGTCATTGCCAACTAATATTATGGCAAGTTTAGCTGGCCTTAATTCTTGTTTTTTATCATTATCAATCTTAGCCTTTAAATCAGCGAGTATTACTTCGCTAATTTTTTTACCATCTATTATAATAGCTTCTTTTATCACAGATTTACTTTGTTAAACTGGCGTTATAATCATCAAATGTACATAGTTTTTGCTCAAATACTATAACGCTAATTCTGGATAAGAGATATGTGCAATTTTAGGCAGTTTTTTAGCGAAAACTACACATTTTTTGATAAAATAGCCAACCCTATTTTAAGAAAAATGTGTTTTTTACAGCAAAAAAGTGACAAAATGGCGCGTATTTCGTTATCCAGAATTAGCGTTATACAGAATCTCCGGCAACTCTTACAATATCAGCTCCACAATTCATAAGTTTTTTTTCCAGAGACTGATACCCCCTATCTAAATGATAGACTCTTCTCACTTTTGTTTCACCACGAGCGCAAAGCCCAGATATAACGAGAGAAACTGAAGCTCTTAAATCACTGGCCATTACTTCTGCTCCCATTAATTCTTTTACCCCATGAACTACGGCATTATTTCCGTTGATTATAATATTTGCTCCCATTCTACACAATTCTGGAGCATGCATAAATCTATTCTCAAAAATATTCTCAGAAATAATTGATACTCCGTCAGAAAGTGTCATAAAACTCATGAATTGGGCCTGAAGATCTGTGGCGAATCCAGGATATGGCTGCGTAGAAATATTGACCGGCTTAATTACTCCTTTATGTCTGACACGAATGTAATCTTCGCCGCATTCTATCTGAGAGCCGGCTTCTTTCATTCGCTGGGCAAGATTTTCTATTATATCATAACCAATTCCTCTTAGCGTAATATCGCCACGAGTTGCTGCAGCAGCCAACATATAAGTACCAGCCTCAATTCTATCTGGAATTATTCTGTGAGCTGCTCCATGTAATTTTTTCTTGCCAACAATCCTGAGTTCGCTTGATCCAACCCCTTCTATCTCTGCGCCCATTTTTACAAGACAATGACACAAGTCTGAAATCTCCGGCTCTCTGGCGCAGTTTAAAAAATACGATTCTCCTTCTGCAAGGACAGCAGCCAGCACGGCATTAATAGTGGCACCAACAGAGGGTTTAATAAAAGCGAAGTGACATCCCTGTAGCCTACCATTCCTGCTAGCATGAATATACCCATCTTTAATTTTTATTTTTGCTCCAAGAGCTTCCATAACCGCAATATGCAAATCAACTTGCCTTGCACCAATTGCACAACCACCAGGCAGTGATACTTTAGCCTTACCGAATCTTGCCAATAACGGACCGAGAACCCAAATTGACGCTCTCATTTTACGAACAATGCCATAAGGAGCAGTGTAATCACTCACATTAAAAGAAGATAAATTTAAAGAGTAATCGTCATCTTCAGACTCCATTGAAGTAACAATAGAACCGTGATTTTCTAGCAAAGCCTTCATAGTTGCTATATCTGATAGCTTAGGTACTCGACTAAGCTGCAAAATATCCTCTGTCAACAAGGAAGCTGCCATAATTGGTAGTGAAGCATTTTTAGAGCCACTAACATTTATCTCGCCAATAAGAGGGGTTCCACCTTTTATTAAAATACTATCCATATTAAGTTGCTACATTTTCTACGACTATCCAAATACAATAGTCTGTAGAGTTAAATTTAGGTATCTTCTTCTGCTGCCTGGATCCCGAAATAAATTCGGGATGACTAATAACTCGTTATACAAGCAGGTTCACACTCAAAAACACCGTCATACCGGGCTTGATCCGGTATCTTCTTCTGCTGCCTGGGATCCAGAAATAAATTCGGGATGACTAATAACTCGTTATACAAGTAGGTTTACACTCAAAAACACCGTCATACCAGGCTTGATCCGATATCTTCTTCTGCTGCCTGGGATCCCAAATAGGCATTAAATCCAGGGATACAATCATAGCAAGGAAGTTTAAGGCAAGTCACCCTGAACTAAGTTCAGGGTTTCTTTCTGCCTGCTGAAATACCGGATGTTAAACCCGGGATGATTTTTCTTCTGGCCACGCTTCCAATAAATCGCTCGCCATAACGTTCTATAATTAGAGTTTATTTTTTGCCTTCTTTTTCTCCAAGTGCTGCACCTAAAATATCACCAAGACTTGCCCCACTATCAGTAGAACCATACTCTTTGATTGCTTTCTCACGTTCATCAATTTCTAAAGCTTTAATTGACAAATTTAATCTACGACCACTTTTTTCAATAGAAATAATCTTAGCATCAATCCTATCGCCTTCAGCAAATCTTTCTGATTTTTGTTCTGATCTTTCTGCTGAGAGATCAATTTTCTTAATAAAACCAGTAGCATTATCATCAACGCTTACTTCCACTCCATCATTGTTTGTACTTATTACTACACAAGTTACAACCATATTCTTTTTGTAAGTATCGACAACAACAACTTGATCAGGCTCTTCTGTAAGTTGCTTAATACCCAGCGCTACCCTATCTTTTTCTATGTCTATATTAAGAACCTTACATTCAACTTCATCACCCTTATTATAGTTCTTTAACAACTCTACTCCGTCATTTTCCCAACTAATATCGGATTCATGAATCATTCCATCTGTATTCTCGTCCAGAGCAACAAACATACCGAAATCAGTAATATTCCTAATCGGAGCTTTAATAATACTGCCAACAGGATTTTGCTCTGCAAATTTAACAAGCGGATTGTTTTGGCATTTTTTAATACTCAAAGAAATTCTGTGTCTCTCAGTGTCAACATCAAGAATAACAAATTCAACTTCTTGACCTATATTCAATAATTTTTTAGGATTCTGACTTGACTTACCCCAAGCAATCTCAGAAGAATGGACCAGACCTTCAATTCCATCTTTAAGCTCGATAAACACGCCATAATCAGCAATATTGGTAATTTTACCGGACATAACCTTACCAATTGGGAATTCTTCAGTAATATTTTCCCATGGGTTTGCATCAAGCTGCTTCATACCAAGAGAAATTCTCTTAGTCTCTTCATTAAATTTAATCACCATAACTTTTATTTCTTGGCCAAAGCTAAGAACTTCAGAAGGGTGGTTAATTCTACTCCAAGAAATATCAGTTACGTGTAACAAGCCATCGACGCTCCCAAGGTCAACGAAAGCACCGTAATCTGTAATATTTTTGACAACACCATCAAGAACATCACCTTCTTTAATATTAGCAAGCATTTTTACTCTTTCTTCAGACCTTGACTCTTCAAGAATTGCTTTTCTTGAAACAACAATATTACCAAGTTTTCTATCCATTTTAAGAATCTGGAAAG
>JANNVO010000019.1:0-4755 GCA_031414475.1 Rickettsiales bacterium | reverse complement strand
TGGTGGCTGCCGGTGTTCGGCATGCGCTTGACGATGAAGCCCTCATTCGTGCCTGCGAGGCGGGCCACGTACATCTCGACTCCCTCGACCAGGCACATGCAGCGGGGTCGTTGGTGCGCAGCGTGCGCATCTCCAATGGCTTCGGCGAACCCGCGCGATGCCGCCTCAAACCGCTGGTCGCCCACCTCGTAGATCGATGGTGGCGCAGTCAGCCCATTGCCTGGCGCTGGCTCTTGCATGTCGTGACCTCATCGAACGGGAGCAGCGCGCTCCCGCGTGCGCTGCACCTCGGGCGTCGGCATGACGACGGGCCGTTGCGATGGCGCAGCCTTGTCGTACACCTTGACCCTGGGCGCCTGGCCATCTCGGATCCGCTGGGCGAGCTTCTCGGTCGCTGCCGCCATCACGGCCTCACGCTGCTTTTCCGGCACGCCCTTGGCAACCAGTACCGCCTCGATGGCGACCAGCACGGCCTTGCGCCCGCCGCCGCCCCGGGCGGATGCCTTCTCGGCCGGCGCCGGCGCCGCGCCGCTGCTCGGATCCCGGAACGGTTCGATGCGGTTGACCAGCCGTGCTTCACGTTCCTTCTTCAGCACCTCCACGTCGCCCGGGTTCGGCACATACCCGAGCGTCTTGACGCCGCGCACCGATGCTTCCAGCCAGACCAGGCGCTTGAAATCTTCGTTGCCCGACACGCGCAGCGCGCGCCAGTTGCGTGCCTCGGCCACATCGACCATGGATCGCGCCACCGACGGACTGTTGGTATCGGTCGCCAGCCGAAACGTCGATTCGGTGAAGGCCACCCGCGAGGTGTCACCGCGGAAGCGGTACTCCGTTCGGCCAACGGTGACGTTGCCTAAGGTCACCGGTGCCTGCTTGATGATGTAGCGGTCCATCAGGGCCGTTTCCAGCCTTGCGACCAGCGCAGCACGCTCAGCCTCGGCGTCGATGGTGGCGAGGGCCCTCACGCTGGCGACTTCAGGTTGCGCCGCTAGTCTGGCTGCCCCGGGCATCTGCACGACATTGGTGACCTCAGGCACGTCGTCACGAATCGATGCGGCATCCCGGGGCGGCTCCGGTAGTGGCGGTCGTTGCGGTCCGCGCTGCCACTCGCCGTCGATTTTCTCGACGGTGCTGCGCTTGCCGTCGGCGTCCACCGCGATGAATTTGCGGCTGCCGAGTTGCTCGGCCTTTGCAACGATCTCCGGCAGGCTATTCGCCCGGTACGTAAGGTCGGCCAATGGATCGCGCATCTCGTAGCGCTCGCCCGGCGTCTCCACTGGCGTCTGAAACCGCTCCTTGACGATGGCAACCCGGTCAACCGGCTCGACAGTGCCACCCCTAGGCGGGACTCCGGCTTGGGCAGGGGCTGGCGCTACTGATCTTTCGTCGTCCATGGCGTCCTCGCAGTGGTTGGTTCAATCGTGTGAGGGCATGGCCACAAGGGAAGCCATCGCAACGACTGGTGTTGCCCTGTACACCTCGATCTCGACGCGCCTGTTCATGGCTCGGCCGGCTGGGCTTGCGTTGTCAGCGGCGTGGTCACCGATTGGTTGATAGGTCGCACGGATGCGCGACGGATCGACACCGCTCGCGACCAGGTAGTCGCGAACGGCGTTGGCACGGTCCCGCGCCACGCGGCTTTCTGCTGGGGCTTCGGTCGCCCCATCCGTTCGGCCGCGCAACACCACCAGCGGGGCATTGCGGGCGTCCTCGATCAGTGCTGCTGCGGTGGCGGCGGGAATATCCAACTGCGCACTCCCGAACTCAAACCGGACTGTGAACACGCTGTTACCCTGGGGCGTCTGCATCGCCGCCATGGCCTGTCGGCGTACCGCAGCGCGATCCAGCGCTACGGCGGTCGACTCGGCAATCCGTCCAGATTCGCTGGCCACGATGCGGGTGTTCTGCAGATCGTTCTTACAGACCTGCAGTTCCACAGCCAGCGACGAATTGACTGGCCGCCGTGTTGATTCGTCGACTGTGGGCGGCTTTGGTGGCGAGCCGCACGAGCCCAGCAGCACAAGCCAGGGAAGCAGGGTGAGTCCGGATCGCATGGTGATCTCCTGCATATTCAGATCAGTGCCGCGGGCTCTCGCTCCGGCTCTCGCACCTCGGCGCTAAGAACGCCGTCGTCATCGCCAGCCGGCTCGACCGATCCGCCTGCGCTTTGAGCTGCGGCGCCGGGCCGTCCAACGTTGAAGAAGTCGAGCAGGACATCGGCGGTCTCGTTTGACGACCCCTCGAACTTGTCCGGCAGCAGGGTGAAGTCATGGGCCAGTGCGTCGAAGCTCAGGCTTTCGCCCGGCGCGAGTTCATCGTCGGCGTAGCGCCAGCGCTGCTGCACGCGTGCCAAGTGGAGGTCCATGTCCATCTGGGGCACGGCTGGTGCCGGCCGCAGGCGCGACGTGAAGGCTTTGTCGCGGTAATAGCGGATCTTCTCGCCGAGGATCGGCTTGCAGTTCTCGAAGATCACCACCAGCCGCCCACTGCCCAGTTCCTTGAACTCCTGCGGCAGCAGCAGCGCGCGGCGCTGTTCGCTTTCGTTGTGGCTGACCGAGCTGTGACCGTGTTCGCTGAAGGACCGGCTTCGGCCTCGGGAAGTGGCGCGCTCTGTGAACTGGCCCAGCATTGCGCTGTACTCGTCGGCGTCGCGCTGCTCGCGCGGTGCGTACAGGATCTGCAGCCCGTGATTGGTGGCAAAGGTGCGCGCCTCCTTGTCGCCATAGACGGCGTCCAGCTGCGACATGGCCTGCACGACAGTCAAGAGGCGCAGGTTGTAGCCGGCCAGGAAGGCCGCGGCCGACGAGATGATTCCCACGCGGCCCATCGCAGCGAACTCGTCATTGACCAGCAGGCATTGCAGATTCAGGGTCGCATCCTGTTCGGGCAGGTGCTGAGTGTTCAGGCTCACCAGTTGCGAGAAGAACAGGTTCAGCAGCGGGCGGGCGTTGGCCAACCGGTTGGGCGGGATGCGCACATAGATCGACATGCGGCGCCGCCGCACCTGGTCGAGCCGGAAGTCATCGGCGCTGGTGGCGGCGTCGACGACGGCATCGGCAAAGATCGTCAGTGGCGCGTTGAGCGTGGCGACGATGCTGGTGAGAGTGTTCTCGGAGTTCGACAGCAGCCGCTGCAGCGCGTCGGTGCATTCGTCGGAGAAGGCGTTGCCTTCAGTCTTGCGCTGCTCCATCAACGCGGTCAGGTGGCCCTTCAACGTCTGCCCGCGGCCCGACGACTGGCGTAGCAGCTCTCCGATCGTTCGTGGCAGCGTTGGCGTTTCCAGCAGCACCAGGCCGAGCCCGAGGAAGAGATTGCGCGCCTGGTCGTTGAAGAACGCCTCCGACGACGTGCCGCTGCCGTCGTTCGGAAACAGCACCTGCCCGATGGTGAGCAGATCGCCAACTCGATGAAGCAGACTGGTGCGGACCGCGCTCAACGGATTCCAGCGAGCGCTGCGCGCCGATTCGTCGAAGGGGGAAAAGGCATACACGGCCTGGCCGCGCTCGGCGCGATAGCCGGCCGTGATGTCGTAGTTCTCGCCCTTGATGTCGAGCACGACGACCGAGTCGGGCCAGTTCAGCAGGTTCGGGATGACGACACCGACACCTTTGCCGCTGCGGGTCGGGGCCGACAGCATCACGGAAAGCTGGCCGGGGAGGGCGAGGAACTTGCCGCGGTAGCGTCCGACCAGGATGCTCGGGCCCGATGTGGCTTGGGAGCCGATGAGTCCGGCTTGAGCCACTTCAGCATGGTTGGCGAAGCGGGCGTCGCCATGCAGCGGGCGGCGTGGTCTGGTGGCTGCGAAGAGCGTGCCTGGCAGAACCACCAGCAGACCCAGCCCTGACACTGCGATAGCTGCCACCAGCTTCTTGCGCTGCGTCGCGTCGCTGCCGTACAGAGTCCAGTAGTGGGTGATGCTGGCGAACTGCGCCTGGCGCGGGTTCGCCTTGTTCAGCACCAGGAACAGCACGCCCGACAGGTAGATCGCTGCACAGCCCAGCGCCGCCAAGCTCAGCACTGCGAACGTGCCTGCGGCCACCTTGCGTCCGGTGGGCCAGCTCGACATCGGCAGGGACGCCATGCCGTTCATGCTGCTGCCGGATATTCGTCCCAGCGCCCATGGCGCTGGCGACGGGGTTCGTAGAAGATCTCCGAGATGAACCGCCCGCGTTCGTCGCGGTCGAACTGCACGATCACATCGACCACCACGTTCAGCAGCCACTTGATCTCGTTCATGCGCAGCCCACCGCCGGCGCCGCTCTCGCGGATCATCAGTGACATCTGCTCGAAGGCCAGCGCGCAGCTGCCGGCATGCACGCTGGTGATGCTGCCCGGATGACCCGAGGCCGCCAGCCGGACGAAGTAAAAACACTCGTCGCCGCGCACTTCGGCGAGAAAGATGCGGTCCGGCTTCATGCGCAGGCAGGCTTCGAGCAGCGACTTGGCCGTCACGCGGGCCGTGCCCTGCGCATCCTTGCTGTAGAACAGATGCACCACGTTCGGGTGGTTCGGCAGCGTCAGCTCGGCGGTGTCCTGGATCGTGATGAGCCGCTCGTGCTGCGGCACTTCCTCGACCAGGCCCTTCATGAAGGTGGTCTTGCCGGAGCCGGTCTTGCCGCTGACCACGATGGTCTGGTGCTTGCGCACCGCCAGACGCAGGAATGCGGCGTATTGCCCGGCATCCTTCAGCGCCACCAGTTCCTGCTCAAACGGCAGCAACTCGCACGCCGACGTGCGACTCACCGTGGCCGT
>JANNVO010000018.1:0-1735 GCA_031414475.1 Rickettsiales bacterium | reverse complement strand
CCGGCCGGGTGGGCAGCTTTTTCGTCCACCTTCGCTTGTCATCAACCAGCCCGACGCAGTCTCGATCAGCATCGCGGACTGCAACGGCGATAGTGTGCTGGACTGCGCCGTCGGTGGAGCTACATCCGTCAAGGTCTATCTTGGCGATGGAGCTGGAGCTTTCAGTCAGGCGGCAACGATCGGCGCAGTCTCAAATGTTACCGCCCTGTCGCTAGTGGATCTCAACCACGACAGTCTCACCGACCTCGCTGGAGTTAGCAGCGGCAGTAACTCGATCTTTGTCCTGGAGGGAGTTGGCTCCGGAAGCTTTGGTTCCAAACAGGACTACTCCGCCGGGGACGGGGCTTGGGGACTTGGAATCGGCGATACTGATGCGGATGGGCTGCTGGATATCGCGGTGGCCAACCACTGGGAGAACACGATCACGCACTGGCGTGGCATTCCCGACTTGTCGGCCGCACCGGATCCCGTGAAGTCACCAGAGAGACTACTGCATGTCGTAACCTCGCCATTCAAGTTCGCCACCGACGTCGAGTACCGGGTCCGTAAGCTCGGTCATGTTCAAGTGACGATCTTCGACGTCACCGGTCGCCAAGTGCGCGTCCTTGAGTCGGGTGTCCTTGATCCGGGCACCTTTGTTCGCACTTGGGACGGACTCGATGATTCCGGTCGCGAGACCGGAGGCGGACTCTACTTTGTCACCATGTGTTCGGGGACAACGCATGAAACGAGGAAACTGATTCGGATGCCGTAACGAGTCTTGCCGTGCTGCCAAACGACCGGGGTTTCGGCAGGTGGGGCGGGGGGGACCAAAGGTGCCAGAAGGGCGAAACCAATGTTGAAGAAGGACCCAAGGCTCTCGCATCAAGCCGTCCAACTAGGATTCTTTAACAAGCGGATGGAAATTCATGTGTCCGACATCCGCGATAGGGGGTCGAGGCTCTGCTTCAGGCTGGAATTCAAGGAAAGTGTGTGGGAGGAGATCTCACACGCTCAGAACGAGCAGCCGGTCCTGTTGGGGTCTCCGCCAGAGCGGCCCGGGAAACAGTTGTGGTTTTTTCAGAACGAGTTCTACTGGGACGACGAGGCACTTGAGAGTGAATCAGTCAGAGCACTAATACTCGCACAGCGATTGCGGCAGACCAGAAAGATCGAGAAGGCGCGAACCATCGTGTCTAGTGCTGGCGCTGTACAGACTGAAGAAGCTACGAGTCGTGAGCCGATTCCGCGGGATGTCCAAATCCACGTCTGGCAGCGTGACCAAGGGCGCTGCACGCAATGTGGGTCGAATCAGAAGCTCGAATTCGATCACATCATCCCGCTTTCCGCGGGCGGAAGTAACACGACCAGAAATCTTCAACTGTTATGCGAGACATGCAATCGTGCCAAAGGCCCATTATCGGAGGATAGGATGGGGGTCGAGATCAAGACACAGGTGCCTCGGATCGGCGGTTTCGGTGGGTGGGGCGGGGAGTGTATGGGCTGAGGCGGTCCATCAGCTAGGGAACGGCACGGCACTGGCCTAAGATTGCATTCGCACGATCACGACATGGAGGGTCCATGATACCGGTACGATTCAGCAAAAGCAGAGCCCAGGAAATCCTTGGGGCAATCAGTGAGGGCCGCGACATACCGGGCGGTCCTTGGAATACCTACGACTTGATGTCCTTGGCGGGTGCGTGCATGTTCGGGGCAATGTCTCACGGGCCGCATGCAAATCGGTCGCGAAGACGTT
>JANNVO010000017.1:0-8955 GCA_031414475.1 Rickettsiales bacterium | reverse complement strand
TCTACTCCAATCGAATTCAACCAATTAAGATGACCAAGTTTTTGTCGTAAATTTTTCATATATTAGTTAATTTTAATGCCCAAATACGTATACATAATACCAGATTATTTAGATAAACAAAGGTTAGATAAAGCTTTAACTGATTTATGCAAGGAATCATCGCGTAGTCAGATTCAAAAAGCAATAAAAAATGAGAAACTAATACTCAACGGTCAAATTATTTCGAATATATCAGCGAAAGTCAGAGAAAATGATAATGTAGAATTAGTCCTTGAAGAAGAAGTTTCGACAAGTATATTGCCAGCAAATATCCCGCTTGATATAGTTTATGAAGACCAAGATCTGATTGTAGTGAATAAAAGTTCTAGCATGACTGTTCACCCTGGTGCTGGAGACCATAAAGAAACTCTTGTAAACGCTTTATTATATCATAGCAACTCTTTGTCAGATATTGGAGGTGAAATTAGACCAGGAATTGTTCATCGATTAGATAAAACTACTTCTGGCTTAATGGTTGTAGCCAAAAATAATAGAGCTCATGCTCATCTAGCTGGACAAATTGAGAGTGGAGAGTTGATTCGGCAATACAGAGCTTTGGTTTGGGGAGTAGTAAAGCCTGTGGAAGGTATAATAAATCTACCAATGGGCAGAAGTAAGCTAGATCGTAAAAAAATGACTACTGTAAAGAGTGGTGGGAAGGTAGCTATAACCCACTATAAAACAATCGAAGTATTGCATAATGGGTTGTTCAGTCTTGTTGAGTGTAAACTAGAAACTGGAAGGACTCATCAAATACGGGTGCATTTAAGTCACGGTGGGCACTCAATTGTTGGAGACCAAACTTATGGTAATAATTCAAGAAAAATACAAGGGAGTCCCGATTATCTTCAGGAAGAACTAAGAAAGATGAACCATCAAGCACTGCATTCTTTCTACATCAGCTTTATACATCCTGTTAGTGGAATTAGGATAGAGTTTGAAAAGGGTTTACCCGTAGATTATAATCACCTCTTGGAAGTGATTCGTAAATATTAATAGAAAACAATAAAAAACTAACGTTTTATGTTTAAAAGAGAGTGTAAAGAAAAAATGAGTATAATTAAGTTTATAATGGTTGTTACCTTATCAATCTTTATCAGTTCATGTTCTGAAAAACCTGATAAGGATACATGGATTGTTGCTACAAGTGCAGATAATCCGCCTTATGAGCATATGAAAGATGGCGAAATAGAAGGATTTGATATTGATTTGATGGTGGCGATTGGTCAGCATTTGGGGAAGAAGATAGAATTTAAGAATATGGAATTCCATGGTCTTCTAGCTGCACTTGCAACTAAAAATGTTGACATGGTGATAGCTGGGATGTCAATAACCCCAGAACGTACTGCCAGAGTGGATTTTTCTATAGCATATGCCGAAGCAAGAATTGCCATACTCTTTCGAAGAGCTGATAGTTATAAAGAATCTGCTGACTTAAAGAACAAGATGGTTGGAGCGCAATTAGGAACAATTTGGTCTTTAATAGCTCACGATATATCAATGACTCATTCTTTTAGAACAAAAGCTTTAGCTAGTAATTTAATGCTTGTTGAAGAATTAAAAAATGAGCGTATTGATGCTGTAATTCTTGAAGAATCGCAAGCTGAAGAGTTTGCTAAAAGAAATCCTAAATTATCTAGTTTTCGTCTAGGGCAGTATGGGTCTTCTTTTGCAATAGCTTTGCCAAAGGGATCACCTGAGAAAAAAAATATCGATCATACTATTAAGTCTCTTAGAAGTAACGGTACTATTAACGCTTTGACCAAAAAATGGGGCCTAGTTGGTGCAGATTGAGGATTTTAAGAAAGCGGTAGGTAAGTTTCCAACAGGAGTATGTGTCATAACCACCTCCTTTAATGAGGTGATATGGGGGTTTACTGCTAATTCTTTTGTTTCTGTATCTCTTGTTCCGCCGCTGGTATCATTTTGTCTAAATAAAGAAGCTGGTAGCTTTAAAGCCTTCATTGGTTCTAGATATTTTGCGGTAAATATACTCGCAAGTGATCAACAGGAAATTGCTAAGCAATTTTCCCATAGCTTGTCTAATAAATTTATGAATGTTGATTATAAGCTAAGTGTGGAATCACAAACTCCTTTGATAACTGGTGTAACAAGTCTTATTGAGTGCAAAAAATTCAAGGAATTTGAGTGCGGTGATCATTTTATTTTTATAGGTGAAGTAGTACAAATAAATGTTGATGAGAGCAAGGCACCACTTTTATATTTTGCTAAATCATATAGAGAAATGAAATGAAAGTTATAAAAATTGGATTGAACGGTGCTTTTGGCAAGATGGGCAAGGCTGTTGAATCTCTGATAGATGATGAACTAGATGGTTATGCATTGGTATCTAAAGTTGGTAGCATATGCACACGACAACAAATGGATGATGCTTGTAAGCTGTGTGATGTAATGATCGATTTTTCCAGTCCAAATAGCATAGAGAACCTGACTGAGTCGGCAGCTAGAAATGGCACTAGATTGCTAGTAGGGACTACTGGGCTTACGCCAAAGCATATAGAACTCCTTAGTTCTCTTGCAAAAAAGACAGCTGTTCTTTATGCCGCTAACACCAGTTTAGGAGCAAATCTTATTGCTGATTTATCAGCAAGATCGGCAAAGATTTTAAATCATTATGATGTAGAAATTATAGAAGCTCATCATCGATTTAAGAAAGATGCTCCATCAGGGACTGCGCTTATGATTGGTAAAAAAATTGCCGAGGCTAAGGAGATTGATTTTGAAAAAAATGCAGTGTTTGATCGATCTGCCAAAGGAGCCCGTGAATATAATGAAATGAGCTTTTCTTCTATCAGGGGAGGCGGAATATTTGGTGATTGTGAGGTTATTTTTGCTGGGCAGCATGAAGTGGTTTCAATTAGTTGTCGTGCTCTTTCAAGAGAGGCTTTTGCAGAGGGTGCTTTAGTGGCAGCAAAGTGGTTAGTTGATCAAAAGCCTGGGCTATACTCAATGAAAGATGTTTTGGGTTTGTAGTATCTCAATTTATTAATAGGATAAGTTTTTGTCGGCTGCAGCGGATACATTTATTTTAAAAATTACTACAAAACGCTTGTTTTTTTGTATGAATTATTCTAGTGTATCAGGCGACTTAAATACTGCATCCTTTAGGTTATCACTAGGATATTAGTGATTTGTGCCCGCGTGATGGAATGGTAGACATAATAGACTTAAAATCTGTGGAGCTTAGCTCGTGCCGGTTCGAGTCCGGCCGCGGGTACCATTTCTAATTATATTAGTAGAATCATTTATGTTTATTCAGATTGAAGAAACGCCAAATCCAAATGCTCTAAAATTTTTACCAGGCCTTGAAATTAGTCCAGAAGGGCCAATTTTCTTAAATACTTTTGAAGAAGCTGTGCAAAGAAGCAGTTTGGCAGTTAAGATTTTTCAAGTTGGTAATGTTGAAGCAGTTTTCTATGGCAAGGAATTTATTACCGTGACCAAATCAGAACAGTCAGAATGGTCGTTGTTAAAGCCAGAAATATTGATGGTCGTAATGGATCACCTAGTTGCTGGTTTGCCAGTTTTTGATGAGCTTCAGAATATTTTTAGAGATATCGATACAGATGGAATGTCTGACATAGAAAAACAAATAATAGAAATTATTGAAACAAGGGTTAGACCTTCAGTTGCTATGGATGGTGGAGATATTGTTTATCAAGGATTTGAAGACGGCATTGTCTATCTTCAATTGCGTGGTGCTTGCTCTGGTTGCCCAAGTTCTTCAATTACTCTCAAAAATGGGATTGAATCTATGCTTCAACATTTCGTGCCTGAAGTCAAAGGTGTCGAAGCTGTCGAAGAATAGTTAACCTGAACTATGGATAAGGTAATTCACAATAGTATTTTGCAAAAGCTTGTCAAGAGAGTCTACATGGTCAAGGAGCGAGAAAAAGTCATCCTGAACTTGATTCAGGATGACTTTTGTAAGCTCATCACTTGTAACGGGCAGACCTTTTGTAAATAATGCTTAGAAAGGATTATGTTTATCTTATCCATATTGGTTAGTATAAATCCTAAAGAAGCACTATAGCAAATCAACCACCTGATTTTTTATAGTTCAAAATGATCTGGTCAATTGAGTGGATCAAGCATAACCAATTGCTTATACTGTTTATCATTATAGTAAATTTATTGGTACTTGGGTAGCTTGTTACTCGTCGCTCACCTATTGTATATAGGTTTAGCTCCATCGGTGCCTTGCACCAAATACCCCTGAATTTACTACAGAGTAAAGACGTAGGTGATATGCAGAAAGATAAAATTTGGTTCGATCATATTGATTTTAATTCACAACCAAAGCTTGAAAAGAGTGGTTTTGAAATATTGCAGCAAGTTTTGTATGATTCATTAAAGAATAAAAAATTCAATCCTAAGAAGATTGTAATTGAAGATCATACTCCAAGAATGCTTTTTCTGAGTGTTGCGCCTAAAAATATTACAGCAACAGTTTTCTATGAAGGTAGCTTCGGTTTGCTTAATGCCTTAGAAGTTTTGTTCGCAAGGTTTTTAGAAAATTTTGCCGATTATCAGACGGATGATCTTGTAATAAAGCTGGATATTGTTACAAATGTAACAGAGCTTGAAAACTGCACTGCTGATACCAGATATCCGTTGGAAAGAGGTTTGCATGGTATTGCCTTTGCTGCTGAATATAAACTTGCAATCTTACCCGAACAAATTGCTTATAATTT
Source organism: Rickettsiales bacterium (assembly GCA_031414475.1). Taxonomy (GTDB): domain Bacteria; phylum Pseudomonadota; class Alphaproteobacteria; order Rickettsiales; family Rickettsiaceae; genus Megaera_A. Next base: position 4,201 of record JANNVO010000017.1, on the reverse strand, counting down.
CCTGTTGGATGATAACTTAGAATTATATCTCAATAGAACTTATAATTACCTTGAAAACAATCCTTTAGAAGCAAGTAAATTTTTCCAAGTGCTAAATAGCAAGAAGTTTACGGTTTATCTTTTTAAAACCGAAGGGTTCTTAGTAGAGAAGAAGCAGCTACATCTGCTTTATAGAGGGCAAAAGCTTTATAACAAAATTGATATAAAAGATATAAAGCATTCAATAAAGATTGCTTCCTTATACCTTAATGAGGCGGTGTACCCTTCTGGTAGATTTGATTACTCCTATTATGCTGATGCCAACCGTAGCATGAAAGACTACAGCGCGCTGAGACATGCTGGTACTATTTTTTCAATGGCGGAATATTATGACGTTTTTAAAGATAACAGTATATTACTTGCTATAAAAAGAGCTATGTCTTACATGATAAGGTTTTTTGTACCTGGTATTGAAAACGCTAACACAATATGCTTACTAGAGCGTGGTTCCATTAAATTGGGTGGGAATGGCCTTGCGATACTAGCTATTGCAAAATATACAGAGGCAACAAAGGATAGTTCTTACATGCCATTTATGAAAAAAGCTTGTGAATGGATTTTAGAAAAGATGAATGAGGATGGTAGCTTTCCTGGTCATATACAGTATTATCCTAAGGGAAACTACAAGAACATGATTTCTGATTACTACCCAGGAGAGGCAATTTATGGTTTGATGCTTGCAAATAAAATTGCGCCAGATAAAAGATTTGTTGAAGCTGCATATAAAATTGCAAAATGGCTAATTAATACTAGAGATGGTAACAAGACTGTTCGTGAGTTGCAGCATGATCATTGGCTGCTTTATGGTTTGAATGAACTCCATCGCGCAAAACAAGATCAACAATTCATTGAGCACGTTGCCAAGATATGTAATGCAATAATGAATAAACAAAACTTATTAGTTAAATATCCTGATTACTTTGGCAGCTTCTATTCTGGTGATCCTAGATCAACGCCAGCAGCAACCAGAAGTGAAGGTTTGCTAGCCGCGTACAGACTAATAAGGGATTATGGCGATAATGAGCCGCTAGCTTTATCCATTATGGAGTGTGCAAAGCTCACAATAGGGTTTCAGTTGCGTACACAATATACAGAACTTACAACCATGTATTTAGCAGTTAGAGAGAAGGCTTATGGTGGCTTTCGTGGTAGTATCAATACGCATGAGATCAGGATAGATTATGTCCAACACAACCTGTCGTCACTGCTTGCGCTATATCAAATTATGATGGAAAATGGTTGATATTTTTTTGGCTTTGTTGCATCTCTAACTAATTAAAACCAATAAATTACCTTTTTTGAATTAGGCGATATTCTCTATGACAACAATAAAAGACTTGAAAAAAATATTTTACAAAAAAAATAATGAAAAATTTGAGTTTATATTTGCTGGGGATACTAGTTTTGGCGAAAATTATCAAGAAAGAATTAAACAAACGGGCAGAGAGTCTATTTTAGATCGTTTTGGCTATGAATACGGACTTAAAAAACTCAAACCTATCATGACAAATGCTGATTTTGTGGTCATGAATCTTGAAACCCCAATTACTGACTGTACGCAGTCTCCTTTTGAAGGACAAAAAGATTATATACATTGGACTGATAAAGAAAAAGCACCAAACACGCTTATTAGTCACAATGTATCTTTAGTGAGTCTTGCCAATAATCATACTTTTGATTATGGCGACGCAGGGTATGATCAAACCATATCAATTCTTGAAAAATATAATTTGCCTGTGATAGGTGCTGGAAATAACATTAATCAAGCGAGCCAGCCATTCATCACTGAAATAAATTTTGAAGATAAAAAAATAACAATTGCTATTATTGCTGCTTTTGAGGAAGTGCCTTCATATCGGAATAAATATAAAGTCTATGCTGATGCGGATAAGTCTGGGTTGATGCCACTAGACATAGAGGTCATTGCTGCTCAGGTGCAAAAGGTTAAAACATTAGATAAGAATGCATTTGTAATACTTTTTCCACATTGGGGGAGTAATTACCAATGGTGCAATGAAATACAAACCAACCTAAGCGATAGTTTATTTTCATGTGGTATTGATTTAATTATTGGACATGGTGCGCACATGGTACAAGAATTTGAAAAGCGTAATGGGAAGCTTGTGTTATATAGTATTGGAAATTTCATGTTCAATTCGCCTGGCCGCTATGAAAAAATGCATGCCCCACCATACAGTGTTGTTGCCTCTCTTAGTGTTCAGATGGTAAATAATCAGCCTGATATTCAGTTGAAGTTATATCCAATTGTAAGCGACAATAAAATAACAAATTACCAACCAAGATTTGTAAATAAAAGTGAATTAAATGATTTATCTAAGTTGCTTCTTCAAAAGAAACCAATGGTTGATTTCAACTATCTTTTGGAGTCAAAGCAAGATCAATTTGGATATTATTTTCAAGTACCAGTTATGCAAGAAAATTTAATGAAACAAGACGGGAAACAAAAATGGATTGGGTTACTGTATCATGATCATCATAACACTAAAATAAGAAATGGTAAATTCAATATAATCATGTATCGTGCATCTGTTTTAGCGCCTGAGCTTGCAAAACACGGCTATAAATTAATTTGTTATTCCCCAATAGATGTAAATAAAGAAGAAAAGACCGTTGCTGGTTATGTTTTAGAAAATAATGAATTTAAACAGGTTTGCGCCGCTATACCTAAAGTTAATTATGATTTTTGTATAGGGCCAGATGATCTCAATGTTTATACTGACCTTCATCCATGGGCCTTGGATCAAGGGTATAAATTTTATCCTACTAAAGTTATGCGTAAATTAGCTCAAGATAAATTGCTTGCAGCACAAATTTTATCAAAGTTCGACAAATCTACAGTGCCTTATACTGAGATATTTAATGGTAGTATTGACCAGGTTAAAACATATCTTCTAAAAATTCCGACTGTTTTTATTAAACCAAGATATGGAGCTAGAGGGAACAAAATATTAGTAGTTAAATCGGAGAATAATCAGTTCCTTGTGCAATATTATATGGATATTCAAAAACAAACAACTTCCTTCTTAACTTTGCCTGAATGTGTCTCTTATATTAATGATATGGTGAATAATGAAAAGTACATTATTCAAGAAGCAGTAGATGTAGTGTCTTATGAAGACTCTGTTTTTGATATCCGCGTAATTGTTTTTAACGAAGGTGAAAAATGGCACTTCTTGAGCGAAGTAAGAATAGGGGTAAAATCAAGTGAAATATCAAATAATGGAGGCACTGATATTCCTATAGAATTCCTTGAAAAGATTTTTTCTAAAGAAAAAGCCTCAAGTATTATAGAAAAAATAAAAGAAACCACAATTAACCTAACGATTTTTTTAAGCAAAGAGTGTGATGAACTTATAAATGAGCTAGCATTTGACGTTATGATAGATAAATCAGCAAATATCTATTTTGCCGAAATAAATACCAAACCAGGTTTAGCTGGACTAACAAAATATGATGATTTTTTTAACATGACAGATTATGAAAAGAATTTTTACAAGAAACTTTCTGTAAAGCACGGTCATTATTTGGCTAAATCATTAATTTATAGGTCTTAAAAATTATTGGTTCTAATGATAATACTTACTACTTGTTGAGAAAGTTACTATGAAGATTTCTTGGGGGTATATTAGTCTTTTGATTTTAGAGCCAAAAAACCAAAACCTAATTGCCCTATAAAACAACATATAGGTATTATGGCAAGAGCATAAATGAAGTTATCAGTAGTATATATTGCGCTTCCTGATTCGTTGACCGCTCCATTCCAATTATTTTGAAGTGCATTGCCAATGATTGAATGGAAAAAGTGACCAAAAGACATATTGATACAATTTGTAACGGCAATAGCAAGTCCAGCGCTTGAGGCATCAACTTGGCTACTAACCACTGTAAATACCAGCACTTGGTAGCAACAAAAAATTCCTAGGAAAAACATGAGGATAGCACTACTAGTTAAGGATAGCGGTGGAAGGTAGAAGAGTATAAGGAAGACAATTATAGTAAAGGTTCCGGTTAGGAATATCATAAAGTTGGCCGAGCGTATAAGGCTTGCAGCCAGTGCAAGAAGCGGACCACCAAAACACATCCCAATATAAACAAAAGATGTAATGGTTCGGCTTTCATTTTTGCTCATAGCAAAAATTTG
>JANNVO010000016.1:0-1588 GCA_031414475.1 Rickettsiales bacterium | reverse complement strand
TCTTCTTCTTGTTCCGGCAGTCCTTTATCAATAACAGTTTCAGGAAGTCAGAATGGCATGACCTATGGTGCAGAGGTGAATGGAACATATTATGCGAATGTGGCACAAGGCAATGGCTCAAATCTTTCTGTATTTATTGATAATGATAAGTTAATTGACGGAGCCAACACTATTCGATTGAAGGCCAACTCCGGTTGCGACCAACAATTTCTGAGCACTACACTTACGGTGAATAAGGAAACAGCGTATCAAGTTAACACGACCACAGATGCAGCATTATGCAGTTCAGGGTCAGTTAAATTGCAAGCAACAGGTCTGCAAAATGATGCTCAGCTAAAGTGGTACCAGACGGAGACAAGTCCGGTTGTATTAGCAACAGGCTTGGATTTCAATACACCGATTTTAACCGACTCAGCAACTTATTATGTAGCGGCAGTTAGTGCAACAGGATGCGAAGGCGCGCGTGTTCCGGTAAAGGTGGCATTTGAAAATAGTTCAACAACACTTTCAGTTGTTCCTAATGAACCTGTTTGCAGAGGTGAAAGTCTCACCTTATCTGCCGTAAGCTCACTTTCAGGTGGCAGCTATAAATGGTATGACGCTGCAGATGCAATCACACCAATAGGTACAGGTTCAGAGTTTTCAGTCAGTTCCCTTAAGTCCACTAAAAATTATTATGTCTCGTATGTGAGTGCAGCTGGCTGTGAGAGTAATCGGATAGCAGTAGCAGCTTCCATCATTACCTATGCTCCTGTCATTACAGCACAAACCCAGAGTCTGATAATTTGCTCAGGAGCCACGCATCAATTGACGGCAAGTAATGCACCCGCTGAATCTGTTTATCAATGGTTTGATAGTAGTGATGCAGGCACCTTGTTGGCGGAAGGAAATCAATTTACAACAAACGCATTAAGCGCTTCTGCTACTTATTATGTGGGTGTTAAAAGTCCTGCCGGATGTGTTTCATCCCGGGTGGCTGTGTCGGCTACGGTAGATAACATACCGTCAATACCTGGCTTTGGTTCACCCAGCTACAATCAGATTTGTAACAACGGAGAAACAACTATAACAATTACCAATCTGGGGGCAGCAGTTGCTACCTATAAATGGTACGCATCGGCATTAGATCAAATAAGTGTTGGTGAGGGTTTACAACTGAAGACAGAAACACTTAGTCAAAAGACAAGCTACTTTGTAACAGCCGTAAATGCCAACGGTTGCGAAAGTACAGCACGCAAGGAAGTAGTAGTCAATGTTAATCAGTATCCAGAGCCTAAGATTGACGGTAGTGTTGCAGGCCAGCTAATCTCTAATCATCCCACCGGTAACCAATGGTATCTTGATGATAACTTGCTGTCTTCGGAAACAGGTCAAATTCTTTTTCTGCCATCAGATGCTACGGGGGTGTATGATCTTAAGATTACAACAGATCAAGGATGTTCAGAGCGGTCAGGATCTGTGCTGGTCACCAGTATTGTAACGGGATTGGAAGATAGCCCAAGAGAGATAACACTATACCCAAATCCGGTATCAGAAATCCTGAAGATCTACATTGAAGGAAATGATAAAGTGCAGGTGAACATGCTCG
>JANNVO010000015.1:0-1607 GCA_031414475.1 Rickettsiales bacterium | reverse complement strand
TCCATCACCCGCACCGACTCGTAGCTCGCGATCAGGCGAGCGTTCGTGTTGGCGATGATCCGCTCGGCACCCCACAGGTGGTCGAAGTGCGAGTGACCCACCAGGATCCAGTCGCACTCGGTGATGGAGGCGGCCGGCGTGCCGCTCGAGCGCATGATCTGCGTCGGAGGAGGGGAGACGGTCGACCTCGGCAGCGGTGTGCGCGTGGCCGTCTACCCGAGTCAGCACAGCTGCGTGTGGTCGCACGCACAGATGTCGCAGCCCGATGAGGTCTGCCTCGGCGACCTCGGCGTCACGTGGGATGAGCGCAACGAACGGATGCGCCAGCTCGGCTCCTACATAGCCTCGCTCGGTGCCGACACGTTGGCGCACCTTGCCGCGAGCGCACCGGGGCACAGCACCCGCGGCGACGGGGGCGCGCTCTTGTTCGTGATCGACACACCTGATGGCTCGTTGCTGTTCCAGGACACGTCGGGGCACTGGAGCGGGGTGATGGCGGCGCTTCAGGTCGACGTGGCCGTGCTCGCCGCCGCGGGCCGGGCCAACGTCGACGGTGAGCCCGTGCAGGGTTCGCTCGCGTCCTTCGTGTCCAATCAGGTGCGGATGGTGAACCCAGCGCGGGTCGTGCTGGGCCATCACGACGACTGGCTTCCGGGGTTCTCGGTTCCGACCGACACGGCGCCGATCCGTGCCGCGATCGAGGCCGCGACCCCGGGCGTCGAACTGCTGGAGCCCGGCTACCTGGCGGCAACCGATATCTTCGCCGGCATCTCCCGTCGCACCTGACCCTCGCCGATGCCAGCAGATCCGTGGTCAGACCGGGCCCACGGGCGGTTCCCGCAGGGCTCCAACGGTGAGTACGACTTCCCTGGCGGATGGTCGCCGGTGTTCGTGCGCGGCGCCGGGCCGCACCTGTGGGACACGAGCGGGCGGCGGTGGACGGACTACACGATGGCGTGGGGATCCGCCCTCGTCGGGCATGCGCACCCCGCAGTTGTCGACGCCGTCGCCACCAAGGCCGCGCAGGGCATCAACTTCGCGGCGTTGTCGGACTCGCTCGTCGAGTTGGCCGAGCGCCTCACCAAGGACGACATCGCGCCGTGGCTGCAGCGGATGCGTTTCGTGACGTCGGGGTCCGAAGCGACCTCGACGGCGATCCGCATCGCTCGCGGCGCGACGGGCCGGTCGAAGATCCTCAAGTTCGCCGGAGCGTTCCACGGCTCGCACGTCGAGGGAGTTGCGAACTTCATCTGGGACGGGCGGCGGCTCCCGCAGGCTGACGCAACTGGAACCGGTGCCGGTGCAATGGCCGTCGACGAGATCATCGTCTCGCCCTACAACGACATCGACTCGGCGGTGCAACTGATCGATCAGTACGCAGACGATCTTGCCGCGGTCATCATCGACCCCGTGCAGCGCTCGATCCTGGCTGAGCCGGACTTCGTACGCGCGCTTCGTGACGCCACCGCTAAGGCCGGCGTCCCTCTCATCTTCGACGAGGTCGTCTCCGGGTTCCGTCTCGGGCTCGGCGGGGCCGCGGCGCACTTCGGCGTCGTGCCCGATCTCGTCGCCTACGGCAAGGCGATCGGTGGTGGCTTCCCGATTGC
>JANNVO010000014.1:0-4027 GCA_031414475.1 Rickettsiales bacterium | reverse complement strand
CGTGGAATATTGGCTCGCCCGGGACATCCAGCACCTGCTCGGATACGCCGAGTGGCGGAATTTCAACCAGTCTGCTGTTTCCAAGGCGAAAATCGCCTGCGAGGTCTCAGGCCACCAGGTTTTCGACCATTTTGTTGACGCCAACAAAATGGTCGATCTCGGCTCTGGCGGGAAACGGGAAATCGAAGATATCCTGCTCACCCGCTACGCCTGTTATCTCGTCGCCCAGAATGGCGACCCCCGGAAGGAGGAAATCGCCTTTGCCCAGACCTACTTCGCCGTTCAGACCCGCCGCGCGGAATTGATTGAACAGCGCCTGCTCGAAGCCGAGCGAGTTCAGGCCCGCCAAAAACTCACCACCACCGAAAAGGAGCTTTCCTCGGTCATCTTCGAGCAGACCGGCGGTAATCAGGATTTCGCCCTCATCCGCAGCAAGGGCGATCACGCCCTTTTCGGAAAGAGCACTCAGGCGATGAAAGCGCAATGGAAGGTTCCCGCCAGCCGCCCACTCGCCGACTTCGCACCCACCATCATTCTCAAGGCCAAGGATTTCGCCACCGAGATCACCATCTTCAGCCGAGCAACGATTGGAGCCATCGACATCAACACTGTTCCATCTTGCACGAATCAGGGTTTCATCACCTGCCTTCCCAACGCCAAAGTCCCTCTTTATTTCTTGCACCAATGGCTGAAGGAAAATGTTGAGACGTTTATTCTTCATGCCTCTGGATCGACTTTCAAAGAGATCAGCAAAGGAGTTTTCAAGGGCCTTGATTTTCTTCAGCCGGACGCAGGATTGGTGCAGCGTTATCAACAGACCGTCTCGTCCGTTGCTGACCAGCTTCTCAATCTTCAACGCCGCAATCGAAACCTCCGCAGCACCCGCGACCTGCTTCTTCCAAAACTCATTCAAGATTCTTAAAATGGCAAAGAATGAGACATCAGGCGCCCCGTTTGATCCGGAGGAAATCAAACGTCACTTTGCAAATAGCTGTGAAGATCTCGTTCGGTTGATCAATGACACCGCTGGTGAGGTGGACTGTGAACACGCATTCGTTGCATTTGTAACGTCAAACATGCTCAAACTCTCGAGGGAGGGAGGCTATGTCGAAGCGGAACATGGTTCGATTCCCGCGTTGGTGGAACTGGCAGCATTCCATCTCTTTCCTCACTTCGGTAAATCAAATGTGAGGGATACGGGGAAATACCAAACGTTGTTTGACGCGCTGGAGCAACTGAATGGAATACGTGGCCTAGATACCGCTTTCGCCATTAATCACGAAGACAAGGAGCTTGCCGCCTTGCAGGTTCGACTTCAGCTCTATGCCGAGGGGGTGAGAGGTAGCTCGTTTCCTCCACAGATTCGATTACGGATAGAAAAAATCCAAGGAATTCATGAAGCCTGGTTCAATGCGAAAGTTGGGATCGGCCCGTTGCGAGCGCTCGAAATTCTTGACGCTTACGAGGGCTTGGTGAACGCCAACATGGCAGAGCAAAAGACTGATTTTCAGAAGCTTTCAGATCGCATGATGTTGGTGGCTGAAACTCTTACCAAACCTTTGAATACCCAGGATGAGTTGCCCAAAGGAGAATCACTTCGTAATGTTGTTGGCGGAGAATTCCAGGATTTTATCGAGAATTAATCGGAGATGCTGGCAGTGTCCTTTGACCAGCTTTCCACGAAGATTTCCGACCTTACTCATCTGGAGTGGACGGGCCTTCAGGACCTCGTTGGATTGACAGTATCGAACAGGGAATCGATCACCCACCCACGCGAACTTAGGAGTCGTCCGATTTATTTTCTCACTGATGATCGATTTGTCGTCGTCGATCTCTCTTCTGCTTTTGACGCTGTCTTCGAAGCATTCGATGCCATTACAAGAACGGATCAACGATTCCGGGATACGACCTACATTAATCAAATGTCTTCGTGGATGGAGTCTGAATCTAGCAACTACCTACTCAGGATATTCCCAAGCGAATCGGTATATTTGCAACTGACATACCCAGACCCCGACAAACCCGGCGGAGAAGCAGAGTTGGATGGGGCCGTCCTTTGGGGGCCATTCTTGGTGCTTGTGGAAGTGAAGGGCCGGCAATTTCGACCTCGGTCGAGGCTAGGAGACCCTAGTCGGCTCCGGGATGACTTGAAAGATAGCATCGAAGATGCCTTTGATCAGGCTTCCCGGGCTACCCGCTACATTTCCCAGAATGATGTCGTTATCTTTAAAGAAAAGGGAACCACGCGTGAGTTACGGTTCAACAGGGATGCTGTGCGTCGGATTTATCCGATGTCGGTAACTCTCCATCATTTCGGCGGACTCGCCACCCAGTTGGCAATGCTCAAGCGCCTCGGCCTTTTTAAGGATGCCGCCTATCCTTGGTCGTTGTCGCTCTCCGATTTGGACATAATCACGAGGTTTGCAGGTAGTCCGGACGTCTTTCTTCATTATGCCCAACGACGGATTGAGCTCCAAGAGAGTCAGGAGCAAATTCTATCGGACGAACTTGACTTGTTTGGCCTTTACCTAGATTGCCGTTTATTTCCTGGGAATCTTTGGGGGATGGAAGAAGGAAAGGAAGCCAAGAACCGGTTGTTTCATTTTGGGGGAGGATCTGAGCGATTCGACGAATGGTATCAAGCGGAACAAGGCATTCTAGATAAGAAACCAGATATTGGACTCGATCTTCCAGAGGCATTTCTCGAAGTCCTTGAGGAATTGCGCGACCGAGATGACGACGGTGCGCGGTGGATTGCATTCTCGCTTTTGGGTTTGTCCAACGGCGCCGTGTCGCAATTTACAGATGGCCTAAATAGAATCAGGAAGCATGCAGTGAGCGGCGGGCGGATTGGGCGTGTGACGTTCACGGAAGGCGACCTCGTTATCTCCATCAACGGTGGGGAAGAAATTGATGATCACGAACTTAAAAAGCAAGTGGCTGCAAGATGTGCGCTTGAAAAATATCGAATCAAGGCTGCCAGATCGATGGTGTTTGGCATCCAAGTCGAAGATCAAACCAAGCCCTTCAACTGCGCTTGTTGGCTTGAAGGGGAGTGGGAAGAAGACGCTGAATTGGAGGGCGCTCTAAAAAAGGAGCGACCAAAACTTTTATCGAGTCAGCAGTTGCCCGGGAGAAATGACAAATGCCCCTGCGGAAGCGGGATGAAGTTCAAAAAATGCTGCCTCAGAAAATTTCAGCGTTAAAGGTGAGCGTAATCGACTGAAGTCACTTCGAGATATCACGAAACTATGAGTGTTGAAAAGGCCACAGACCGAGTAACTGAATCCGATCTTGAGACAAGGATCGATGCTGCCATGAGGCTGGCGTTTCCGTTGCTGCCGAGTGGTGCATTTGCCCACCAAACAACTTTTTCGTTTAAATTTGGTGGAAAGACGATCACTGTCAATGGTGCGAGTCAAACGGGTGCAAGGGCACGGGCGGACGTGCTGATCAATTACAACGGAAGGGCGTTAGCTGTCCTTGAATTGAAAAGACCAGGTTTGCCGCTCACCGCGGATGACAACGACCAAGGTTTGTCTTACGCTAGGGTCCTGTTCCCGAGCCCTCCTCTCGTAGTTGTCACCAACGGCGAGGAATTCAAATTGCTCGAGAGTCATACAGGCCAAGAATGGAAACCGACCGAGCGTTCAGATCAAGCAGTTGCAGACTTGATTAGAAGTGCAACTCTTGTTGCCAAGGATGATCTCAAAAACGCTGTTGGAACCTTGATGGGGACAAATCCCGACGTATGGGCTCAAGCAGTCCGCCAAGCCAGTGAAGCGGCGATTGCGGAGTTGACGGGAACGTTAAAAGAGCGGTTGCTGCCGTTTGCCGAAGGATTTCTAATTCCGCGTAAGGCGTCATTGCTTATCAAGGCCTTAATTCTGAGGCGGACCCGAAAGTTCGACCACGGAGGGGCTAAACTAAGCTGGTGTGGCGGGGTGCGGGAAAGAGATAGCAGATCATGGATTAGGGATCAAGGTTGGAGTGGCGAGGGACTCGATTTTGGGAAGCTGGAGTGGAA
>JANNVO010000013.1:0-1858 GCA_031414475.1 Rickettsiales bacterium | reverse complement strand
ACACCGCAACCGCACTGGCCTGCAGCGATCTTGTTCGGATCGGTAGGGCAGCCGTCGTTGGCGTTGCACGTACCATCACCATCCGTGTCCTGGAATGTACCCACACAAACGCAGCTCGCACTCAACACGTCGTTGATCGTGCACACGTCGTTGTCATTGCAAGCAGAACCGATCTGGCCAACCACCGCAGGGCAGTTGTCAGAACAGTTCGGAACGCCATCACCATCGGTATCCGTGTTGTCCGGTGTGCCTGCGCAAACGCAGCTCGCGTTCAACACGTCACCAGTGGTGCACGCGTTACCGTCGTTGCAAGTAGAACCGATCTGACCGGCTACCGTTGGGCAGTTGTCAGAACAGTTCGGAACGCCATCACCGTCGGTATCCGTATTGTTCAAGGTGCCAACGCAAACACAGCTCGCGTTCAACACATCGTTGTCCGTACATGCATTGCCGTCGTTACAAGTAGAACCGATCTGACCGACAACCGTAGGGCAGTTGTCAGAACAGTTCGGAATTCCATCACCGTCCGTATCCGTGTTGTTCAGCGTGCCTGTGCATACGCAGCTTGCGTTCAACACATCACCCGTTGTACAAGCATTGCCGTCGTTGCAAGCAGAACCGATCTGACCAACAACTGTAGGGCAGTTGTCCGAACAATTCGGAATTCCATCACCGTCCGTATCCGTGTTGTCCGGAGTGCCCGCGCAACCACAGTTCGGGGCCGTTCCGGTGTACACGTCATTGATCGTGCAGACATCATTGTCGTTGCATGGCGTACCAGGCAAAGCTGTACCACCGATAACGCCCAAACAATCGGGAACACCAGCTTGTGGGTATGTGAGGAGAGAAGAAACAACTTCTCCCGCACCAGCCGTTTGCCACACATAGGTCTCGAGCACACCACCCGTAGGCTGTTGCAATTGCACGTTGATGTGGAAGCTCAGCGCACCGTCCGTGGTGAGCTGCGCGATCAACTGGCGGTTGGTTCCTGTTGGATCCACACCGGTGCCGTTGGGCAGCGTCGCCCAAGCGTCACCGACCACCACGAGCGAACTCCCGTTCGCCGTGAGGGCCGAGAAGTCGATCAGACCTCCCAGGTTGTAAGTGAGCGCGGGTACGGTACCGGGGATGTTGCCATCCGGTGTACCAGCGCCAGCGGGGAAGCCTTCGTACACCGAGCACAACGTGAGGTTACCATTGGTGTCCGCGGTCTTCAGTGTACCCACCTGCTGGGTGTTCGTACCGCAACCCACCGCGCCGCCGGAACGGCCGGTGGTGCCGATGGTGATGTACGAATCGAACGACGCACCATCATCGAAACGGGCGGTCTGGGGGGGTACCTCGGAGCCGAAGCCGTCCTCGTTCCAGAACGTGGTGGTGGTGGTGAAGTCGAGCGGGTTGGGGGAAGGTCCTCCACCTTGCGGCAGTGGACTTCCGTTCACCGTGTTCAACTTGTAGTTGGGCGCCATGTCCACATAAATGCGGTACACTTTCGCGCCAGCGTTGATCGGATAGGTTCCGATCCCACTGAGGTAGGAGGCGTCGGCGGCGGTTATCGTGTAGTAATCCTCTACTACGATACCCTCCAAGCCTTGTGCTTTCGCTGCCAGGCCCGTACAGGCCAGTGCCGCTCCGAACAGGAATTTGAAGAAGTTCTGTTTCATGGTTGTTGGTATTGCGGCCTTGGACCGGGACTTGTCTTGTCCCCGCTCCAGTGCCGCGGGTTGGTTTAGTAACACGTTCCGTTGAAGGCACCCACGAACAAGCCGAAGTCCGTGGAGTTGACGAGACCATCGCTGTTGATATCACCGGCGCAACCGGCAACTGCGGCAACGTCCAAGCCGAGGTCAGCGGCCAG
>JANNVO010000012.1:0-1816 GCA_031414475.1 Rickettsiales bacterium | reverse complement strand
TGCATGATGAAAATCTTCGATCGAACTGAAATGAAATACTTTTAGCACCCCAATCTTTACAAGAATGGATCGTGCCGGTCCACAAGTAGTCTGCTGGCCTGCTTACTGCTCGGAATAAGGAAAAAGGACCTTACTGTCCCTCTCTTTCTTTTACCCAAGAAAAAGATGACAATAAGGTCACTGATCCTTATCCTTGCATGCTCGCCAAGCCTTAGACGGGATACCGCAGAATCGCTGCAAGTCCTGAAGTTCCTTTCAAATCGGTCGAACGAACCGCCAGAACTTTCGCACCAGTCACGAGCGCTCGTCTTGCGATTTCATCAATCACGCCATAGTTCGTGGCTGTTTCATCACTGTCGAAGGTCACGGCTCCCGTTTCTTCGTCGATCAATCCGGGAATGGTGGTATCGATATCGACCAACAAAGTGGCGATAGCTCCGAAAGTAGCGGCGCGTGCGGCATTGGCGACGTCGGTGGTTGCGCGACCATTGTTTTCACGAACCGCATACAACTCATGAAACGCGGTGATTTCCTCTGCATGAAGCTTGTCCAACAGTTCACGGGCCGAGGCTGCGACTTCGATGTCGCTCATATCGCCTGGCGTGGAGATGCCGAATGAAACGAGATGGGCGTAGCTGTTCACCGAGCGATAGATGTTGTTCAGAGTCGGATCGGCAGCCAGAAAAAGTGGCACATCCTGTCCTGCCAGCACGCCACGAAGCGAGCGGTCCACCGCACGGCAGAACTCGGCGCGCATCCCGCGTTGACCCGACGCGGAGTCGGAGCGTCGGCTTTGGGTGCGCACTCCCAGCGACGAAAGTCCCAATGCGTCGGCGGCACTCTCGGCAAGTCCGGGCACATCGACATTGACGGCGGGTTGGTCAGGGGAAACCTCGATGAGACGAACGCAGCCTTCGGCGAGTGCAAGCACGTAGGCAACATTGGGGAAGGTGACCGAACGGAGAAGTGGCTTCAGGTGGAAGCGATCCGCGACTTCCACCATCGGAGTGAGCGCGTTGGGGAGTCGGAAGGTTCTGACGCTGGAGAGCGTTACAAAAATTGCCAAGCTGTGCGCTTGGAAGCGCCAAAAACTTTCGTCATCCACCAAATCTTCAAAATGTTCTTCGAGAACGATCACCTCGCGCTTGTCGTGGCCGATTGCCACCAGTTGGGCGATGGCTTCTTTCGCGAGGTTCTTCAAAACCGTCCGGTCTCCGGAAATTTCACCCGAAACCGGAGTGGTCGGCAAGTAGATGGAAATCGACGCTGGTGCTCTCTCATGTGCGAGTGAGAGGAGTTCGGCTTGGGTAGGAATGTCAACGTAGAGCATTGGTTTGTAGGTATGTGCGTTTGATCTTCAAGCAAACCATGGATTCACGCTGGATTGCTCAAAAGGCTAAAAAATTGCGAATGCTGGTGGCAAGCTGCAAAACGGACGGTTTCCTGGAATCAGCGCTTATCATCCCGCCGGAAGAACGAGCCCACGCGCCCGATCTGTAACTGCCAGGCACCAAAGGTTTCCGTTAGTCCCCGATAGACCGATGCACCGACGAGGGTTCCAAGGGCGATGGATGTAATGACGAATATCACGGTGACCATGCCATCGAGACCGGCAGCGCGGTCGCTTATCATTTGGGTCACGCTCATCAGTCCGAGGGCACCGGGGACCAGCAACCAGAAACTGGGAAGAAAAGTCACCACGGCTGGTGGACCCTTGAAGCGGAGCTGGATCAAATAACCCAGTGGTGTTGCCACCAGAGTTCCGAAGAAGCCACTGATTTCACTGCCGAGGAAGACCGTCGCGAGTCGCTGAGCC
>JANNVO010000011.1:0-4522 GCA_031414475.1 Rickettsiales bacterium | reverse complement strand
GCCGTTGGTTCGCCGTGTCCAGCGCGTCCGCGCTTGTCGCTGGCCGCTCGTGGGGCGATCATTGGCGGTCATGGCCACCGCACCCGCAGCGCCGAAAGGCAAATCGTTCGACCGCTCGATCGTCGAGGGGCCGATCATCGGCGCGGTCTGGAAGATCGCGTGGCCGACGGTATTGCAGAACGTGATCGGCGGGATGCAGGGGATCGTGGACCATGCGATGGTCGGGCGGTTCGTGGGGTTCGCGGGCAATGCCGCCGTGGGTGTCGCGTTCCAGATCTTCCTCGTGGTGATCGTGTTCGTGATGTCGATCTTCACCGGCATGGGTGTGCTGGTATCGCGCTTCGCCGGTGCGAACGACGCGGCGGCGGTGAATCGCACGGTGTACCAGGCCTTTCTTGCGACGATCGTGCTCGCCGTGTTCGTGATGGCCCCGGTCGGCTACCTGCTCTCGCCGACGCTGCTGGTGCTCGTGAACGCGGCGCCGTCGGTGCAGGAGGCGGCGCTCCCCTACCTGCGCACGATGTTCGTGGGTGGCGTGGGCATGATGCTCATGTTCATGCTCGGCGGCGCGCTGCGTGCCGCCGGTGATGCGCGTACGGGACTCCGGCTCGGCGTCGCGATGACGCTGCTCAACATCTTCTTCAACGTCATCTTCATCCGCGGGTTCGGCCCGATCCCGGCGATGGGTGTGACGGGTGCCGCGCTCGGCACGGTGCTCGCGGGTCTGATCGTGAGCATCTATGGGTTCGCGCGACTGCTCTCGGGGCATCTCGTGATCCATTGGGAACGCGACATGGACTGGCGTTGGGACTGGACGATCATCAAGCAGCTGTTCCGGTTCGGATTGCCCGCGGGCATTCAGGGGATCGCGATGAACATCGCCGGCGTACTGTTGCTGCGGTTCATCGGATCGCTCGAGAACAGCGCGCAGGCGCAGGCCGCGTACGCGGTGGGGTATGCGGAGCTGTTCTCGTTCATCACCTGGACGAGTGTGGGGCTCATGGGCGCTACCGCGGCTGTGGCGGGCCAGAACCTCGGCGCCGGGAAGCCCGAGCGTGTGGAGCGCACCGTGCAGATCGCGTCGCGCCTGGGGCTCGGGATCGCGGTGACGATCGGCCTGCTCTTTCTCACGGTGCCGCGATTCCTGCTCGGGCTCTTCGGCATGAACGACCCGATCGTGCTCGCGATCGGCACGCAGCTGTTGGGGTGGCTGAGCGTCTCGGGGCTCTTCATCACCACTGCGCTCACGTACACCGGTGGACTCACCGGCACCGGTGACACGAAGGCGCCGCTCTACATCACGCTCGTCTCGCAGTTCGCGATCCCGATCGGGATGTTGACGACGCTCCAGCTCATGCGACCGCTGCAGCCGGCTGATGTGTGGCTCGCGATCCTCCTTGGGCACATGATGCGGGCGCTGCTGACGGTGCGGCGGTTCAAGGGCGGGAAGTGGCGGGAGATCCGGATCGAGGTCCCGACGCGGGCGTGACGCCGTCGTCGCGCGTGGATGTCGCGGTACTCGGCGGCGGTCCGGCGGGTGCCTCGGCCGCCGCCCTTCTCGCACGCTGGGGTCAGCGCGTCGCGCTCATCACGCGACCGGCCGCGCTCCCCGCGCACGCGGAGTCATTGCCGCCCAGCTGCGCGAAGCTCTTCGACCGGTTCGGCGTGCGCGAGGAGGTGGACGCCGCGGGCTTCGTGCGTGCGACCGGCAACACGGTGCACTGGGGTGGGAGCGATGCGCGCGTCGAGCAGTTCGGCGGCGGCGAGCAGGGCTATCAGGTGCGGCGCGACCTGCTCGACGAGGTCTTGATCAGAGCGGCCGAGTCGGCGGGGGCGCAGGTCACACGCGGCGCGACGGTGCACGAGGTGCGACTCGCGGACGATGCGCCGGGCCTCGTGCGATACGATGTCGGCGACGAGTCGCATGAGCTCGTGGCGGATTGGGTGCTCGACTGCACGGGCCGCACGGGACTCATCGCGCGGCGTGGGTGGAGGCGTCCCGAGCCGGGTGCGCGCACCACGGCGATCATCGGCGTGTGGGAGCGCGCGGGGGGCTGGCCCGGCCCGGACTCGTCGCACACGGTCGTGGAGAGCTTTGCCGGCGGCTGGGGCTGGTCGGTGCCGGAGACGTCGACGCGGCGGCTCGTGACGGTGATGGTCGATCCCTCACGCACGAAAGTCGCGAGCGGGGTGCTGCTCGAGGCGACGTACACAGCCGAACTCGCCCGGATGCGCGCGCTGCCGCGCTTTCTCGAGGGCGCGACGCGTGTGGGACGCGTGTGGGCCCGTGATGCGTCGTCGTATTCGGCGTCGCGGGTCTCGGCGCCGGGCGTGCTGCTCGTGGGTGACGCCGCCTCGTTCATCGACCCACTCTCTTCATATGGAGTGAAGAAGGCGTTGGCGTCGGCCTGGCTCGCGGCGGTCGTCGTGCGCACGGTGCGCGAGGACCCAACGATGCTCGCCGCCGCGCTGGAGCTCTACGAGCGGCGCGAGCGCGAGATCTACGGCGCGCTCAGGCGCCGGCTCGCGGCGGTGTCGCGCGATGCAGCGGTCGGGCATGCGGCGGTCGGGCATGCGGACGGCTTCTGGGCCGACCGGCCGCTGGAGGAGGACGAGGCCGCGCATGGCGAACCGGACATCGCGGCACTCCGCACCGATGCTGCGGTGCTCGCGGCGTTCGAGTCGCTGCGCGCGCGGGACGGTGTGTCGCTCTCGCCTGCGGCGGCGCTCAGGCGCGTGCGGGTGGCGACCGTGCAGGGCGACCGCGTCGTGCTCGAGGAGCGGCTCGTGTGTCCCGCGTTCCCCGATGGGATCCGTCACCTGCGTCACGTGGACCTCGTGCGCTTGGTGGACCTCGCGCCGCGTCACCGGCAGGTGCCGGACCTCTATGCGGCATATGCGCGCGCCGATCATGCGGTTGCGCTGCCGGACTTCCTTGGCGCGCTCTCGGTGTTGGTGGGGAAGGGACTGCTCGAGCTGGGGTGACGGCGCGCGACCTTCTTGACACTCCCCAGTTCGAGCGGTAATCTCGCGCAATGAATCGCCTGCGACCGTTCCTCGCCGCGTTGTGTACCCTGATCTTGAGCGCGGGATCGGTCTCCGCTCAGGCCGCGCCCCGCGCCGCCAACAGGGACACCACGCCCGGCTTTCCGATCCACGAACCCGCGATCATCCTGGCCTGCGCGGGCTGCCATGTGCGCGACTCCACCGGCATCATGCAGCGCCTCTCCTACCTGCGAAAGACGGTAGAGGGTTGGGAATCGTCGGTGCGGCGGATGGTGTCGCTCCATAACGTGGCGCTCGAGCCGGCAGCGGCGCGCACGATCGTTCGCTACCTCGCGAACCGTCAGGGACTCGCGCCCGCTGAGGTGCGGCTCGGGCAGTTCGACGCCGAGCGTCGGATGACCGAGTTCAACTACACGGCGAGCGCTCCGACGGAGCAGACCTGTCGTGCCTGCCACTCGATGGGCCGCGTGGTGCTTCAGCGTCGCACGAGTGACGAGTGGACGCATCTGACGAACACGCATCGTGCGCTGTACCCGAATGTCGATTTCCAGAGTTTCCGTCGCGGCGGACCGCCGCCGCCGGACAGTGCGGGTGCGCCTCAGCCGGTGGACGCCGCGGTGAGTCATCTGTCGCGCGCCTTCCCGCTCCGGACGCCAGAGTGGGCCGCGTGGGAAGCGACGATGCGCGCGCCGCGGATCGAAGGGAGCTGGCTCCTCTCGGGCAACGAGCCCGGGCGCGGGCGCTTCTTCGGCCGGCTCACGGTCACGAAGTCCGCGACCGCCGATGACGAGTTCGTCACGCGTGCGAGCTACCGATACGCGAGCGATGGCAAGACGGCGACACGCGATGGGCGGTCGGTGATCTACACCGGATTCCAGTGGCGCGGTCGGTCGAACGAGACTGGTGCGTCGGCCGACGCCGCGATGCGCGAGGTGATGATCGTCGAGCCGGGGTGGCAGCAGATGAGCGGACGCTGGTTCCGCGGCGGCTATGACGAGTTCGGGATGGACGTGACGCTGACGCGGCTCAGTGGCGGCGCGATGCTCGCCGGTGTGTCGGATCGCGCGTTGCGCCGCGGGTCGTCGCATGACATCACGCTGTTCGGCGCCAACTTCCCGCGTGATGTCGCAGCCGCGGCGGTGGACTTCGGCCCCGGTGTGCGGGTGGAGCGTGTGGTCCGCGCCGCCGGTGATTCGCTCACGGTGCGAGTACGCGTCGATTCTGCTGCTGTTGTCGGCACGCGCGACCTCTTCGTGGCGGGGGCATCGCTCGGTGCGGCAGTGGTCGTGTACGATGAGTTGCATCGCATCAAGGTGTTGCCGCTGGCGGGCATGGCCCGTACCGGTGGTCGAGAGATCCCCAAGCAGCACCAGCAGTTCGACGCGTATGGGTTCCTGAACGGTGTCGACGGCAAGCCGGAGACGGCGGATGACATCGAGCTCGGTCGCGTGGACGTTGCGTGGTCGCTCGAGGAGTACGCGACTTCATACAATGATGACGATCTGAAATTCGTCGG
>JANNVO010000010.1:0-3620 GCA_031414475.1 Rickettsiales bacterium | reverse complement strand
CCTTCAGCTTCCCCGGAATCGGGTGAAACACAGCATGAACCACTCCAAGCGCCAGATAACAATCTTTCGTTTCGGGCACGAGTACGCGGATGGCCAGTCGATCGGTCAATTCTTCAAACCTTTTCTTCTTGATGGCCATCTTCCGATACGTGGAGTAGAGCGTCTTGTGCCTTTTTTGCAATTCCGATTGGATGCCGTGCTTTCTCAGCATGTTTTTTAAAAATCTTGCCGCATGCTTCAGGCAAGCCTCGTCGGTTTTTCGCATCTCGTCTACTTTTTTCTGCAGCAGCCGCGCGATTTTCGGTTGCATTGCCAAGAAACAAATATCTTCCATCTCATGCCGCCATGCGTGCAGCCCCAGCCTTCCCGCGATGGCCGTATACATGTGCAGCGTCTCCGTCGCGACGTGTTTTTTTAGCGACGCATCAAAGCGAGATAGGTTGCGCACGTCATTCAAGCGATGCGCCATACGAATAGGGAGCAGTTTCGGGTCTTCCGTAAACGCGTCGATCACACGATCGAGATCTTCCGTATTCGCATCGATATGCAGACGACGGAGCGGATGTAGCTTTTCAATCAAACGACGTTCGTCGGCCGAGAGTGGCGCAGAAGCCAGGAGTGCGTCCCCTTCTGGGTGTACCAAAATATCGTGCAGAACAGCGACCGCAAGGAGTGAAGGATCGCTCGTACACTCCGCGAGAGTCTCTGCGACTTCCAAGCCATGCGTGCTGTAAGATTCGCCGCTGCGCCGCGTCAGAGTATGTAGATATTTCTCGCCAAATTCGTAGATACGGCGAAGTCGCGGCCGTCTACTTGCCGGACACTGCTCCAGAAGCCCTTGATACTGCGGGGTCATGTCATCTCCACTATACGTCATGAACGCTCCATTGTCTTTCCAACCTTCTTGCCTGCATTCGTCCTCCTTGTCACACTGCGTTCTGTTATGAAAAAACTTCTCCTCCTCTCACTTGGCATCTTTCTACCGGTTCTCGTATCCGCAGTCACCATCGCACCTGCTGATTTCTATCAGGACGTTCGCTCTTCATCGCATGAAGCGGCTGCCATCAATCTTTTGACACGAGAAGGAGTGGTGGAAGGCATAGGTGACAGATTTTTTGGGCCTGCTCGTCAGGTCAATCGTGCTGAGTTTCTAAAGATCGCAATTCTTTCGCTCCCGGCGGATCGTCGTCCATCCGTAAATCTCCGAGAGTGTTTTCCGGATGTTCAGGCATCGGACTGGTTTAGCGGAACCGTGTGTGGAGCGAAGGATATAGGCATCGTCAGGGGCAATGCAGATCCTACGAAGCCAGAAGAAGAGTGGCTTTTTACACCGGACGCACAAGTAACGTACGACGCAGCACTGAAAATGCTCACGCTCCTCTTCGGCTATGAGGTTCGTTCGGCAGCTTCCGATGAAGATTGGGGCCAGCCCTATTATATCGCGGCACGAAAACGCGGAGTCGACCTTCCTATTCCGATTCGGTTCGATACTCCGTTGAGCCGCGGTATGGCCGCACGGCTCGCTGCCGCATTTATGGCTGAAAACGCAGGGCAATTGGATGAGCTGCGGATGGCGGAAAATGGTGAGTTCACTTCGGCATCGTCGGAATCTTCTTCGCTCTCTTCCAGTAGTTCTTCTTCTGCCACTTCTGCCTCCACCTCTACCTCCACTTCCACTTCCACATCTTCTCCCACAGCACTCTTCCAAATCCCCACCGTCAGCCACCTTCTTCTTGTCGGTGCAACGTCCGATGCCATCGCACATGGAACCATCGCACCATTTAGTGAAGAGGCCGAAGTGACAGCAGTGCAGGTCAAACTATTTCAGGAAGCACGGTCGCTGGAGGCACTGGAACTTGTAAGAACAGACGGGACACTCATTGCACGCATGAAGCGTCGGCCCAACCCCGATACGCAGGATTATCAGGTGACATACGAAACCTCCCTTGCAGGGACGGGCATTTTTCTCATTCCGGAAAACACCACTACACCCGTCGTCCTACGTGCAGTCGTACGAGCAAGAAACAATGACGGTTTCTCCGAAAATCTTGTACAGGTACGCATTATTTCCGTCACTATTCGCGGAAAAACAACAAACACCACGTACAATATCCCTCTCAATACTCCATTCCCAAGGCATCAGACTGCATTTGGACGCCTTCTACCCCTTATTCGTACATCGCCTGTTTCCGCCCCACTCCAATCCGGCGCATCGAAGACAATCGTTTCTTTCGGGGTGGATGCGCAGCGTGTGGATACACAAACTTTATTCCCCATGCAGTTTATTTTTTCCTATGATCGCATCGGTCAACTCACCATGTTCAGTAACTGGCGGCTGCGTAGAACTGATACGAATGCCGAAGCAACATGTACCATGAACACGCAAGAGCTTACTATTTCCTGTGCAAACTTGCAGACGATTCTAGGGGCCCTTCCGTCTGGCATTCTTCCACTCAGCCTTCTTGCCGATGTGCAGGTTGCAACGTCTACCGATAGTGAATCATTCCAAGTTTTTCTCCCGACTCCCGGTTCACCAGAAACACTGGGTAGTGTCTGGTGGACAGACGGCACAGGAACCTTCCGTTGGATGGAGGGTGTAGGAGCACTTCTCACGGGGACATTCCTTTCCAAGTAATTGCGTACGACGAAGCCGAGGTAGGCACCCCGGCTACGACGATTGGCACTATGCGCCTTCGCGATGTGCAAAGGCATGAGCACTGTGGAAGAAATTACTAGTAGCGGCGTAGCGATCCGCCTTCGTCGTTAGGACTACGTCGAGACAAGTATCGCTATGGCGACATATGCGATGATCCAGAAGAAGGATCGATTATCATTGTTATCGCGTAGTCGTACTAGAAGTTGGCAGCGATGACGACGAGGAAGGCGCCCGAGAACACCGCCCAAAGGGTGGCGAGGACGTAAAACTTCTCTCGAGCCTTACTGTCATGCAGATAGTGATGCATCTGTGTGTTTGGGAAATAGAATGTCTATATAGTATCACATTTTACTATTTTTGTAAACTCTCCTCTAAATCCTTTTTCATGGCCTGCACAGCCTGTTTAGACTTTTCCTGCCAGTCCTTTCCGCTGGAAGCGTAGATAATTGCTCGGCTGGAATTAACGATGGCTCCTGTGCCATCTCCCAGAAAGCCGTTCGATGTGTCTTTGGCGGAGGCACCTTGAGCACCATAACCGGGAATCAGAAAGGGTATGTGCGGCATGAGTGTGCGGAGGTACTTCATTTCTTCCGGATACGTTGCGCCAACGACTGCCCCGATGCACGAAAGATTATTTTTCCCAAGGCACTGCGTTCCCCAACTTTCCACCAGTTGTGCGAGGTGCTCATGGAGCGACTCATCCCCTATCGGCAGATCCTGCACATCGACGGAACTTTTATTGCTTGTTTTTACAAGAATGTAGATTCCTTTTTCATTCTTCTCACAACGCTGCACGAATGGAGCGATGCTATCGGAGCCGAGATACGGATTCACTGTCAGTGCATCAAACGGTGTGTCTTGCCCAAGGTATGCGTCCGCGTACGCTTCGCACGTTGTGCCAATGTCACCACGTTTTCCATCTGCAATGACAATTAGCCCTTTCTTCTGCGCGTAGGCAGAGACT
>JANNVO010000009.1:0-5243 GCA_031414475.1 Rickettsiales bacterium | reverse complement strand
CATTATTATTTGGTAATTTTACTGTTTGGATAATTTTGGCTAGTACACCGACTCGAAATAAATCATGCGCACCAGGTTCTTCAAGGTCCTGTTTTTTTTGAGTTGTTAGGAGTATATGCTGTCCATCATCGATTCTTTTTGCTGCAAGTAGCGCATTAAGCGACTTCTCCCTACCGATAAATATAGGCGCAATAGTTCCAGGAAATATTATTACATCACGAAGTATTAATAGTGGGAGAGTTTTTTTTTCAAGTGCTATCACTTATGCAAACCTATTATAAATTTTTCTGTATTATGCCATTAATTGGCTATATAATGTCTCAGTCTAATGTTTTCAAGAGATATAGTAAATTGATTAGTATTTTGTGCGTTGTTGCTTGTTGCTTACCTATTGTATATAGGTTTCGCACCATCATTCTTGACTATAATATGAGTAGAGTTAACATTCTGTAGAAATACCAGTTTTGTATAAAAATATGAACAATTTAGCTAAAAACACACCAGACGTTGCAAAAGCTTACGCCAGGATTAAGCCATATATTCATAAAACTCCATTGCTTCATTCAAACTTGTTGAATGAAATGCTTGGTAGTAAGATTTATTTTAAAATGGATGCAGTCCAAAAAACTGGAGCATTTAAGATTCGCGGGGTACTGAATCACCTTTTGGTACTTAAAGAAAAAGGAAAAATGCCTAAGAAAATTGTTGCTTATAGTACTGGAAATCATGCTCTTGCGATGTCATATGCTGCTAAATTATTTGGAATTGAAGCAAGGGTTTATTTGCCAGAAAATGTTTCGCCTATAAAAAAGCGTATAGCCAAATATTACGGTGCTGATGTTGTTGAGGTAGCCACAAGGCAAGAAGCTGAAGATGCAGCAGCAGCGGATGGGCAGAATGGTTTTTATTATCTGCACCCTTCAGATGATGATGAAACAATTGCTGGTGCTGGCACTATGTGTTACGAAGCCCTTTTAGAACTTGACCAAATGAACGAAAAAGTAGATGCAATTTTTGGCCCATGCGGTGGAGGAGGTTTGCTTTCTGGTAGTTATTTGGCAAAAGAATTGTTAAGACCAACTGCACAGTTACATGGTGTTGAACCGAAAATTGCTAATGATGCGCATCAATCTCTAAATAGTAGTGAAATTTTTCGTTTCACTCATTCGCCTGAAACTATTGCTGATGGCTTGCGCGCACTTTCAGTATCTTCAAGAACACTCAAATATCTCAGAAATCTCGATGAATTTCATCTAGTAGACGAAGAGTCTATTCGCTATTGGACGGCATGGTTAATTCAAATGATGAAAATAACATGCGAGCCATCGGCTGCAATAAGTATGGCAGCAGCGCATTCCTGGCTTCAACACCAGCCACACAATAAGGTTATACTTATTCTGATTACAGGTGGTAACGTTGATCCAGAGTTTTACCAGGAACTAAGTGCTTTAGATCTTTTCCTATCTGCTTGAGTTTGTTCATACAACAAAGCTGCACTAAATAAATATAATAACTATTGTTGCAACGAATTAAAGTAATGGTTGTCTTGTTAAGATATAATTAAGTTATGTCCTAAACTAATAAAAATTATAAATTATGAAAATAGCAGAAGATAATGGTAATAATTTAGATAATTTTGATACTTATTTTATAGATAAAGATAAAAAATTATATAGTATCGTACCTCTAGGAAAACCAGATATAGAAGATAGAGAACAATATACAGAAGCTCATTATACGAATGAAGGATTAGCTTTAGATGTGCCATCTTATAGGAAAAATGAGATAGAAAGATTAAAGGGAATACAAACACTAATAAGTGATGAACTAGGGCCATTAATTCATTCTGAGGATATTCAGGATAATTTATGGAAAGTGCAAGATATGCTGGAAGAGCATGAAAAAGATCTTAGAGGGAAATATAGAATTTGTAACCCCGAGGTAGAAGGGTTAGATAAGACGAAAAATGATATAGTTGAGGTGCTAGAGTTACTAGAGAAAGATATAGAATCAAAAGTATCGCAACAAAAATTAATAGAAGGTAAAGTATTTACAAAATCACCAGTGATAGAGAAAAAAACAATTAGTGATAGGGATTTTGTTCAAGTAGATATAGGGCAGTGCCATGTAGTAGTTATTAAGTCCGAAGAACCGGAACCGCGTTATTGGGTCCTTCATTACGACCCAAATCAAACTACAAAAGCTTTTAATGAGTTTAGAGCGCATCCTGATATGGCGCCATTGCGTTACCAAAGACCTAATTACTCAGATTGCAATCCTAAGTTGCCATACGAACTTGAAAGCGCTAACTTGCAGAGAGATGTTCCAGTATCAGTAAAAGTCTTTGTAGCTGATCAAGAGTATGGGGATTGTATAAAAAATGGACGAGATAATTTTAGAGAAGTTGGTACTTTTGATGAAAGAGCTCTGAAAACAACTCTGGGAGAAGAGCGAATTCAATCTCTTGATATTGTACAATTACAAAAAAAATTCCCAAAAGACTCTCCGGACAATACATATTCTGTTACATTTTTTCCTAAGATCGGCGCTTTGAACGATGAGCTTATAGTTTATCAGAATGTAGGATTACAAAAAGATTTAAACCAAGCTCAAGAGAAAGGGCTCACAAAAGTAATAATAAAAGAAGAGGATTTCTTTAATAAGACAGTTGGGGAAGAAAGTATTAATCTTAAAAAAGAAACGGTAAAGGAGTTGAGTGTAGGTAAAAAATCGGACACATTAAAAGTAGACTTAGATACTATAAAAAGTACATTGCACAATAGTAAGAAAATAGAGAAAGATATAATACAGTCATCGGCTAGTGACAAACCTCAAAACAAGATTAAGGATCGGTCAAAAAGTTTTTCTCGGCCCAAAAGTTTGTATTTATGAGGAGTAAATAGACTAAAAAACAAATAAAAAATTTTAGTGCAGAAGCAAAGACAAAAATAGTAGAGCTGTTAAATTGACATCCCAATTTCAAGCCAAAATTTCTTCTATTGAGCTCGATAGAAGCTGAAGATCAGAAGGTCTTGATAGGCTGTGGCTGCCATCTTTAATTAATTTTATCACTACATTATTGGCTTTGATTTTCTCTGCTCCGCGTGTTGAAATGGTATAAGGTACGTCAATATCCTGCATTCCATGAATCAAATGCACTGGGCATGTAATATTTATATTATTACGATTAAGCAGCAAATGTTGCCTTGCATCTTCAATTAAGTTAATACTAATTGGGTATTTTCGAGAGCAACCTGGATTTGCTCCGCCAATTTCACAAGTGCCATCTTTTTTTAGCTTGGTTTTTTGCTCAAGATCTAGGCCATTCCATATTAGTTCTTCAGTAAAATCAAAAGCTGCTGATATTGTAATTATACCAGCAACTCTTTCTGGTGCTACCATTCCAGCCAAAACAGAGATCCATGCTCCAAGACTCGAGCCAATCAAAATGACTTGCCTAGTTGTGAGTTGTTCGATTACAAGTAGCAAGCCTTCAAGCCAGCTGCTGATAGTTTGGTCAATGAATTTACCAGATGATGCTCCATGCCCGTAATTATCATATCTAATAAAATTATAATCTTTTCCCCTGCAATAGTTTTCTACAAACAAAGCTTTGTCTCCGTTCATGCTGGACATAAGCCCGTGATGAAATATTAAACAAGGGGCTTCCCTTTTGGCAACAAAATGGTTATGATAAGCGATTATCTTCTCGTTGTTAGAATGTAAAATATTCATCGACACACATGATCATATTACTTATATGGGTATAGAAAAAAAATATCATAAAAAAACTATTTTGCAAGTTGTGCCTGCTTTAATTTCTGGTGGAGTAGAGCGTGGAACACTTGAAATAGCAAAAAAAATCGTTGAATCGGGTAATATTTCAATTGTGATTTCTGCTGGTGGTCCACTTGTTGGGTCTCTAGAACAAGCGGGTTCTGTTCATATCAAAATGAATGTGGCAAGTAAAAATCCGATTACAATTTGGACTAATGCTGGAAAAATTGCCAATATTATTCGCAATTATAAGGTGGATATTGTCCATGCTAGATCACGGGCACCTGCTTGGAGCTGTTATTTTGCAGCGAAAGCTACCGGTATAAAGCTGATAACAACTTTTCATGGTGTTTATAACTTCAAAAATAGCATAAAAAAATACTACAACAGTGTTATGACACAAGGCGTCAAGGTAATCGCTGTATCAAATTTCGTTAAAAACCATATTATTGAAAATTATAAGATAGATAAAAATAAAATTCAGGTTATTTATCGAGGAGTAAATCATAAAGAATTTACAAAGGAAAAAGTTTCTGAAGAATTATTAAGAAAATTCAGAGAAAAATACAATGTGCCAGCAGATGCCCCAGTATTATTACTCCCATCACGAATGACAAGATGGAAGGGACATCTTGTTTTAATAGATGCGCTGGAAAAGATAAAACATTTGAATTTTTACTGTATTATAGCTGGGGATTTAGCAAAGCATCCTGGTTTTGTAAGCGCTATTCATGAAAAAATTCAAGAGTATAAAATTCAAAATCGTGTTCAGCTATTTGGTAATGAACCAAATATGATCGGCTTGTATGGCATTGCAGATATAGTGCTCTCAACCTCTATTGAGCCAGAAGCTTTTGGCAGAACGATAATCGAAGCTCAGTCTATGGAAAAACTAGTTATAGCAACTAATATTGGTGGTGCTTGCGAAACTATCCAAGATGGCGTAACTGGTTTTCACGTTAAAGCTAGGGACATAGATGACCTAGCTAAAAAAATTGAATATTGCCTGGCAATAATTGGTTCAGACCAAGAAAAGAAAATTACCTCTAGTGCACGCAAAGCTGTTGCAACTAATTTCTCCCTTGACCTCATGCTTAAAAGCACACTTTCAATATATAATGAAATAGATTGAATACCACATAGTTTTATTAATAATTAGTGTTTTGAGTAACTTGAATAACCTCTTGAAAATCAATGGATCTTCCCTTATCTGTCCTGCACCTGAGTTTGATATAAGAAATAATTGCAGTTACGGTCGATTAAATACATAGTCATGGAGATGAACATTATGTGACGTGGCAAGAGTCATCCTGAACTTGATTCAGGATCTTCTTTCGTTGCCCAGGATCCTGAATCAAGGTCAGGATGACTTTTTCTCTCGCTTAGGCATGTAGGCTCTTCATGACAAGCTTTTGTAAAAACACTATTGTGAATTATCTTATCCATAGTTCAGGTTAGTTACGAAG
>JANNVO010000008.1:0-8768 GCA_031414475.1 Rickettsiales bacterium | reverse complement strand
GATATAAAAGAAGCTGTAGCAGGAGATATCGTTGCTTTAGCTGGTTTAAAAAACACTACAACAGGTGATACCTTGTGTGGTCCTGACGTTGGGCTTATTCTTGAAAGAATGGAATTCCCTGAGCCGGTTATTAAGCTTGCTGTTGAGCCAAAGTCAACTGCTGATCAAGAAAAAATGGGATTTGCGCTTGCTAAACTTGCTTCGGAAGATCCGTCATTTAGAGTGTCGACAACTGAAAACGGTCAAACAAATATCGAAGGAATGGGTGAGCTTCACTTGGAAATTCTTGTAGATAGAATGAGAAGGGAGTTCAAAGTTGAAGCAAATGTTGGGGCTCCTGAAGTTGCGTACCGTGAGACGATTACTACTTCTTATGAAGTGGACTATACGCATAAAAAGCAGTCAGGTGGTGCTGGGCAGTTTGCTAGAGTAAAGATTACGTTTGAACCAGGTGAGCAAGGTAGTGGTTTTACGTTTGATAGTAAAATTGTCGGTGGATCTGTTCCAAAAGAATTTATTCCTGGTGTAGAGAAGGGGCTGAAAAGCATTATGGGTAGTGGTGTTGTAGCTGGATATCCCATGATTGACTTTAAGGCTACGCTTACAGACGGTGCTTTCCATGATGTGGACTCGAGTGTTTTGGCTTTTGAAATTGCTGCTAAAGCGGCTTTTAGAGAAGGCATGCCAAAAGCTGGGGCGAAGTTGCTTGAGCCGATTATGAAAGTTGAGGTTGTCACTCCGGAAGATTATATGGGAGATATTATTGGCGACTTAAATAGCCGTAGAGGTTCTATCCAAAATATGGAGCCAAGAGGTAATGCTCAGGTGATATCTGCTCATGTTCCTTTGGCTGAAATGTTTGGTTATGTGAATACTTTAAGATCTATGTCTCAAGGTAGGGCTCAGTATAGTATGGAATTTAATAGCTATGCTCAAGTGCCTGGACAAGTTGTTGATGCAATTTTGACTAAGCAGAAGAAATAGTTGCAGAAAAAATAGTTTTTGACCATCAAGGCGTAGGTAGAGTGTAATAATAATACTTGATTTTGGCTTGAGAATATGATAGGAGTGTAGCTCAATTGGTAGAGCGCCGGTCTCCAAAACCGGAGGTTGCGGGTTCGATGCCTGTCGCTCCTGCCACTTTTGCTTTTAGAACGAGATTTAAGGTCGTATGTTTAAGAATTTAAAAGCGTATAAGTTTTTTGACCAGGTCAAGCAAGAAGCAAAAAAAGTTATATGGCCAGTAAAAAAAGAACTTATAACATCTACTTCAATAGTGGTTGTAGCGGTTTTGTTATTTAGCTTAGTTAGTTTAGTATTAGATTATGGTATACATAACTTGATACAGTTTTTGTTAAATATTGGTAAGTAGCTTAGGTGAAGAGATAATTATGGCTAAGTGGTATATACTACATACGGTTTCTGGCTCTGAAAAAGGAGTTAAGAAAATGATCGAAGATCAGGTCATTAAAAAGAAAATGTCTGATTATTTTGAAGAGGTGGTTGTTCCAGTAATAGAGGTGCCAGAGATAAAAAGGGGCAAAAAAATTCTTGCTGAGAAGAAATTTATGCCTGGGTATATACTAATAAAGATGAAAATGACAGATGAGTCTTGGCATTTGGTGAAATCGGTGCCAAAAACAACTGGATTTTTAGGAAGCAAAACGCAGCCACAGCCACTTAGTAATGCTGAAGCTGAAGCGGTGTTTAAAAAGCTTGAGTCGGAATCAAAAACTGCTAGCTCTTCAAGTCTTTACAGTGTTGGAGATAAAGTTCAGGTTATTGATGGGCCGTTTGATAGTTTTTCTGGTGTTGTTGAAGAGTTGAATGTTGAGGGGCAAAAACTAAAAGTTTCTGTTTCTATTTTTGGTAAAGCTACACCAATAGAGCTGAGTTTTACTCAGGTAAAGAAGGTCTAAGGTTAGTTTAAATTTAGATAATTATTATACAAATATAAGTTTAAGGATAGGTTCATGGCAAAGAAAATTACTGGTTACATTAAGTTAACTATTCCTTCTGGGAAAGCTAATCCGTCGCCACCCATTGGGCCTGCTCTTGGTCAAAAAGGTGTAAATATTATGGAATTTTGTAAGGCTTTTAATGCTGCAACAAGTTCCCTTGAGCCTGGTACGCCGATACCTGTAATTATTACAGTGTATGTGGATAAAAGTTTTGATTTTATCACAAAAACTCCACCAGCTTCATTCTTTTTGAAGAAGTTTGCAAAAATTGCAAAAGGTTCTGGTGCAACGAAGAAAGAAGCTTTTGTTGGTCAAGTCACAATGGCTGACTGCGCCGAAATTGCAAAAATCAAGATGCAAGATTTGAACGCCAACGATTTGGCTGCGGCCGCAAAAATTATAGCTGGATCTGCTGAATCTATGGGTCTTGAAGTAATTAAATAGAGTCGGTTAAACACAAGCAAAGTATAGGATATTATGGGGAAGAAAATAGCAGCGGTAATAAAAGAGTTGGATCAAACAAAGGAATATTCTTTGCAAGAAGCGATTGCTACCATTAAGAAAATTAGTTTTACTAAATTCGATGAAACTTTAGAAGTTGCGATTAATCTTGGAGTCGACCCGAGGCATTCTGATCAAATGGTTAGAGGCATCGTTTCTCTTCCGGCTGGTCTTGGTAAGGATGTTAGGGTTGCTGTTATCTGTAAAGATGAGAAAGTAGCGGAAGCTAAGGCTGCTGGGGCTGATCTGGCTGGATCTTTATCAGTTATAGATGATATTAAAGCTGGAAAAATTGATTTTGATGTATGTATTGCAACCCCTGATATGATGGGCATAGTTGGCCAAGTAGCTAGAGTTTTGGGGCCTAAAGGGCTTATGCCAAATCCAAAATTGGGTACTGTTACAGCTGATATTGCGACTGCGGTAAAGAATGCTAAAAGTGGTCAAGTAGAGTATAGAGTTGAAAAAGCTGGGATAATTCATGCCGGTCTTGGTAAGATTTCTTTTGCAGAAGGCGATTTGCTTAAGAATGCTCAAGTTTTTATTGATTCTGTAGTTAAAGCAAAGCCAGCTGGTGCAAAGGGTGTTTATTTGAAGAAAGTTCATATATCTTCAACTATGGGACCTTCCTTGAAGGTTGATTTGTCAACAATTTCTAATTAGGAATATTTGGAGAGATAGAAGTGTTAAGATCTGAAAAGAAAAGTTTTGTAGAAGAATTAGAGGGTATTTATAAGACCTCAAATTCTGTAATCGTAACACACTACCACGGCCTGACAGTTGCAGAGGTTACGAAGTTGCGTAAATCTCTGAGAGAGAAAGGAGCTTCGTTTAAGGTAGTAAAGAATACCCTTTCTAACATAGCTGCATTGAACATGGGTGGGGTTCATGACCCTAAGATGTATGCTGGACCAACGGCAATTGCATATTCCGAAGATCCAGTGGCAGCTGCGAAAGGTGTAGTGGAATTTGCTAAAACCAACGATAATTTAAAAATTATTGGTGGTGTAGTAAATGAGATGATTCTGGATGTAAGTGCAGTGCAACAACTTGCTAAATTGCCATCGCTTGATGAGCTTAGAAGCACAATTGTTGGTTTGTTACAAGCCCCAGCGACAAAACTTGCAAGAGTCTTGCAAGCTCCGGCCGGTTCGTTGGCTAGAGTTGTAAGAGCTTACGCTGATAAAAATTAATAATAAATAAATAGGTTTAAAGAGGTAAAATTATGGCAAATATAACAAAAATTGCAGAAGATCTATCGGCTCTTACAGTGATGGAAGCAGCTAATCTTTCTAAGCTTCTAGAAGAAAAGTGGGGTGTTTCTGCTGCTGCTCCTGTTGCTGCTATGGCAGCTCCAGCTGCTGGTGGTGAAGCTGCTGCAGAGCAAACAGAATTTGATGTTATTCTAGTATCTTCTGGAGACAAAAAAATTGAAGTAATTAAAGTGGTTAGGGCTATAACAGGTCTTGGTTTGAAAGAAGCAAAAGATCTAGTTGATGGTGCTCCTTCCCCAGTAAAACAAGGCGTCGCGAAAGCTGATGCTGATAAAGTTAAAGCAGAATTAGAAGCCGCTGGAGCTAAAGTAGAAGTTAAGTAATTACTTAGCTTGATTTTAAAGTGAGATCAGTTGCACTTTCGTATAGCTTACCAAAGCTCAATAGAAAGTGCGACTTTTGCATGTGAAACGTAGCTCAGTAAAAAATTTAAGTTTTTGTGAACAACTTGTTTTAATAATATTTTGTTTGTTCTGTGTGAGTTTATAGAGTATTAGGTTTAATCAATTATTATTTTATTCGCTCTGTTCTTTCTGAGTTGAGTTGCTGGAACTTAAATAACTGATGCCGTTTTCATTGTTAAATCAGACGTTTGAGTTAAAACGAGTGTATGCCTATGTTTGTTATTAGGGCCATTCCGAGATCAAAAAATTCATTCGTATCATTTAAAAATGAAATTGGTATTATACATTAGTAATCGATAAAAATATCTGGAGATCTTATGCTGCAATCCTTACAAACAAGTAAGAGAGTTAGAAAAAACTTCGGTAAGATTAAATTGGTAGCATCTATACCAAATTTGATTGAAATTCAAAAAAAATCTTATGAAGATAGTTTTTTACAGCTTCATTTGCCTGAAAAAGAGAGAAGTAATAGAGGTTTGCAAGGAGTGCTGGCTTCTATTTTTCCAATTCAAGACCCTTCTAATACAGCGACACTCGAATTTGTCAAATATACTTTTGATCATCCCAAATATGATGTCGAAGAGTGTATCCAGAGAGGATTAAGCTACATTGCTGGGTTAAAAGTCACGCTGCGATTAAGTGTCTTGGATATAGATGAAACTACTGGTGCCAAAGAAATTAAAGGCATAAAAGAGCAGGAAGTCTATATGGGAGATGTCCCGTTTATGACAAAAAATGGTACTTTTATAATAAATGGTACAGAGAGAGTTATTGTCTCTCAGATGCACAGGTCTCCAGGTGGTTTCTTCTATCATGACGAAGGTAAAACTCATTCTTCTGGTAAGTTTTTATATTCTGCAAGGATTATTCCTTATAGGGGGTCTTGGCTTGATTTTGAATTTGATGCAAAAGATATTATCTACATTAGAATTGATCGTAAGAGAAAATTACCAGTAACTACTCTATTATTTGCTATTGGCATGACTAAGAGTGAAATTCTCGCTACTTACTATGACAATGAAATCTATGAACATAAAAAGAAAGGATGGGTAAAAGAATTCAATCCAAGTGAAATAGTGGTTCAGCGTCTGCATGCGGATTTAATTGATGCCGATACTAACGAAGTGATTCTAGAGGCTGGACAAAAAATTACTCCAAGACTGGCCAAGAAATTTGTAGAAAGTGGTTTGAAAAAAATTCTAGTTCAAAATGATACGCTAGTTGGTAGCTACGTTGGACAAGCAGTGATTGACACAAAAAGTGGTGAAGTTTTGGCAGAGCTGGGTGATACACTTACTGAAGATACAATCAATGGCTTAATATCAGCTGGTATAAAATCAGTGTCGATTTTAAAAGTTTCTCCATACAGTGATGCCTATATAAGAAATACTCTTTGTGCAGATAAAAACCAAGATCAAGGATCTTCGCTTATTGATATTTTTAGAGTTTTGCGTCCTGGTGAGCCTTCTACTGTTGAAGCTGGTAGGGTGCTTTTTGAAAATTTATTCTTTGATGCCAACAGATATGATTTGTCAGAGGTAGGGCGAATTAAGTTAAACTCTCGTTTAGATATTGATGTTGCTGAAGAAAATACGTGTTTGACTAAAGATGATATCAAAGCGATCGTAAAAGTTTTGATTGATTTGAAAGACGGTAAGGGATCTGTTGATGATATTGATCATTTAGGAAATAGACGTGTAAGATCTGTTGGCGAACTGCTCGAGAATCAATTTAGAGTTGGTTTGGTTCGCATGGAAAAATCAATCCTCGAACGTATGAGTGTTGTTGATATTGATGCGGTGATGCCTCATGATTTAGTTAATTCGAAGGTTCTTGGTTCTGTAGTTAAAGAATTTTTTAGTACTTCGCAGTTATCACAATTCATGGATCAAACTAATCCATTGTCCGAAATTACCCATAAAAGAAGACTTTCTGCTTTGGGTCCTGGTGGCGTAAGTCGTGATAGGGTTGGATTCGAAGTTCGTGACGTACACCCAACTCACTACGGTCGTATATGCCCGATCGAAACTCCAGAAGGTCAAAATATTGGTTTGATTAACTCAATGGCTACATTTGCTAGAGTTAATAAATATGGTTTTATTGAAAGCCCGTACAGAAAAGTCAATGATGGCTTTGTAACTGATGAAGTTGTTTATCTAACAGCGAACGATGAAGCAAAATTTAAGATTGCTCAGGCTGATATGGAAATTGGCTCTGATGGCAAAATAAAGGCGGAGTTAGTTAACTGTAGGTATGAAACAGGAAATTTTGTTTCTGTTCCTCCAAGTGAAGTCGATTTTATTGACGTTACACCGATGCAAGTAGTTTCTGTTGCAGCATCCTTAATTCCATTTTTGGAAAATGATGATGCTAACAGAGCTTTGATGGGATCAAACATGCAGCGCCAAGCTGTCCCACTAATTACTACTGATGCTCCATTAGTAGGTACGGGTATTGAAGCAGTTGTTGCAAGAGATTCTGGTGCAGCGATTGTTGCAATAAACGATGGTATTGTCGTGGAGGTTGATGCAGAGAGGATTGTTGTACAAACTCTGCAGCGTAAGCAAAATGGTGCTCCTGAAGTTGATATTTATACTTTAATGAAGTATCAAAAATCTAACCATAATACCTGCATTAATCAGAGGCCTTTGGTCGCAGTTGGTCAGAAAGTCAGAGAAGGAGAGGTGATCGCTGATGGTCCTGCGATTGATCGAGGCGAGATCGCTTTAGGGCGTAACATGCTGGTAGCGTTTATACCTTGGAGAGGTTACAACTTTGAAGATTCAATATTAATTTCAGAGAGAATTGTAAAAGACGATGTCTTCACCTCCATTCATATTGAGGAATTTGAAGTTGTGGCAAGGGACACGCGTCTTGGGCCAGAGGAGATTACTCGAGATATGCCTAACGTGGGCGAGGAAGCTCTTCGCAATCTAGACGAAGTGGGTATTGTCCATATAGGTGCAGAGGTTAAGCCTGGTGATATTCTTGTTGGCAAAGTGACTCCGAAGAGTGAGTCGCCGATGACTCCTGAGGAAAAGTTACTAAGAGCTATATTTGGCGAAAAAGCGTCGGATGTGAGAGATACTTCATTGTATGTTCCACCTGGTGTTGCCGGTACAGTTGTTGAGGTAAGGGTTCTTTCGCGCCGCGGGGTTGAAAAGGATGAACGTGCTATTACTATCGAGAAGCAACACGTGGAGAAGCTGGCAAAGGACAGAGATGACGAAGTTGAAATTATTGATCGTTTTGTATTTATGCGGTTGCACAAAATACTTGAAGGTCAAGTAATTATCAGTGGTCCAAAATCTGTTAAAGCTGGTGAGAAAATAGACCAAAAATTGCTTGAATCTTTGTCGAAAGGACAATATTGGCAGCTTACTGTTGAAGACAATGCTGTGATGAGTGAATTTGAACAAATTAAACAGCAATATGATGAAAAACGAGATGAGCTGAATAAACGTTTCAACAGTAAAGTAGACAAGCTACAAAGTGGAGATGATTTACCACAAGGTGCTTTAAAGGTTGTAAAAGTATTTATAGCCACAAAGCACAAGCTTCAACCTGGTGATAAGATGGCTGGTCGTCATGGGAATAAGGGTGTTATTTCACGTATTATGCCTCAGGAAGATATGCCGTTCTTAGAAGATGGTACTGTTATTGATGTAGTATTAAATCCACTTGGTTTGCCATCAAGGATGAACGTTGGTCAAATTCTTGAAACGCATCTTGGATGGGCGGCAAAAAATCTTGGTAAAAATGTTGGTGGGATGCTTGAGAAGTATTCTCATAATGAGATTGATATTGATTCAATGAAAGATTTTGTTAGCAAAATTTATGAAGGTAGTGAAGTTGCTGCGCAGGTCAAGGAGTTGAATAAAGAAGATTTCTTAGAGTTTTGTGATAACTTAAAAGACGGTGTTCATTTTGCAACTCCTGTATTTGATGGTGCAAAAGTTGAAGGTGTAAAGGCCATGCTCAAGCTAGCTGGTCAAGATCCTTCTGGGCAAGTTAGAGTAATTGATGGCAGAACTGGAGAGTATTTTGATCGACATATTACAGTTGGTTACAAATATATCTTGAAACTGCATCACCTGGTAGATAATAAGATACACGCTCGTTCTATTGGTCCGTATAGTCTTGTTACTCAGCAACCGCTTGGAGGTAAATCTCATTTCGGTGGTCAAAGGTTTGGTGAAATGGAAGTGTGGGCACTGGAAGCTTATGGTGCGGCATTTACATTGCAAGAGTTGTTGACTGTTAAGTCTGATGATGTAACTGGAAGAATCAAGATTTATGAAAATATTGTAAAAGGTGATCATAATTTCAGTTCGGGATTACCAGAGTCGTTTAATGTAATGATCAAAGAGTTCAGATCGTTATGTTTGAATGTACAGTTAGAAGAAAGTTCTTAAGTAAAAAACAAAGCGCTTGCCTTGAGTTTAAGCGCTTTGTAGCTTTAGTTTATGATTTAGCGCTGGTGAAAAGCGTTTTAAAGGTTTTTAGTTTGGGGAAAAGTCCATTATGTCACAGATCAATTTTTACGGCCAGCTCAATAGTACGCAGCAATTTGATCAAATCAAAATAAATATTGCTAGTCCAGAGCAAGTTCGTTCATGGTCGTATGG
>JANNVO010000007.1:0-5392 GCA_031414475.1 Rickettsiales bacterium | reverse complement strand
TTTAAAGAAATGCAATTCTTGTATATGGAAGATACTAAATTAGTTCTAATGGATCCTGAGTCGTTTGAGCAGCTGATGCTTAACAAAGAAATGCTTGGTGATAAGTTTCCGTTTCTTACTGATGGTATGGTAGTTACAGTTGAATTCTACCAGGATAAAGCGTTGAACATAAGGCTGCCTCAAACTGTAATAGTAGAGGTGGAGCAAACCGATCCTGTGATCAAAGGTTCGACTGTTACGTCTTCATATAAGCCTGCAATATTGACGAATGGATTACGTGTGATGGTTCCGCCGTATCTTGTAACTGGTGAAAAAATAATCGTTAAAACAGAAGATTTGACTTTTGTTGAAAGGTCAAAATAATGGATGGAGAAGTTGGGTTAGTTGTTGATGCAACAAGGCAAGCATCAAAATTCCTACTTAGAGATTATTTTGAGTTGGAAAACTTACAATCTTCTACTAAGAGTGCCAGTGCTTCAAGTTTTGGCCAAAAATCATGCACGAAGATGCTGCAGACTTTGCAAGAAAGACTAGGTAAATATTTTCATACAATCATTTTTGATAGCAAAGAAATAGCAAAATCTCAATTTGTTGGTAAAGCAGCATTGGTTGAGGTGCTTGATGGATTTACAAATCTTACAAGGTCATTACCGTTTTTTGGTATTATGGTGACGATAATATCAAACAAGAATGGTCAAATTATTGCTGAAAAATCTGTCATTAATTTTCCTGTTCTCGGAGAAATATATTTTACAGAAAAAGGTAAGGGAGTTTGGCTAGAAAGGCATTCTTTTAACTTCCCTGGGGCAACGCGGGTTAGAGTATCTGGCACTGAAAATATCGAAGATGCCATAGTTTCTACAAGTTTTAATTTTCTAAAAGATAACGTTGATACATTTAGTAATTTAAGAATCTTCGAGTCATACACATACTCACTAGCGCTTTTGGTATCAGGAAAGATCGATGTGATTATTGTTGAGCCTGGAGATATATCACTAATGGGTATTGAGCTTTTCATAGCTGAAGCTGGCGGTGTTTTTCGTAAAAAAGGCCGAAAGATTGTTGCTTCTAATTTCAAGCTTCATGATAAAATAAAACATATTGCCTAGTAAAATATAAGTCGTTTTGTATAATTCTTTTTCATTTTCTATTTTTAATAAGTATCATAGAATAGTTCACCTGAACTATGGATAAGATAATTCACAATAGTGTTTTATAAAAACTTGTCATGGTGATGGTACTTACGCGCGAGAAAAGTCATCCTGAACTTGATTCATGATCTTATGAGTCAGAAGAAGATCCCGGATCAAGTCCGGGATGACCTGTGTAATATATGTCATGCGTAAGCCCATTAAGTTCAGGATGACTTTTTTTACAAGAAGGATGAACAATTATGTTGCCTAATAAACATAGTATCTCTTATTTATAGTTTGGAATAGTTAAGAGTTCAAAATCGGGGATGAATTAAGTGACCAAAAAATTTACAATAAATTGCGATTTTGGCGGGCAAATGTCTCCATTTGCAATATTCATAGGCAAGCCAGAAGAAGGACATCATCCGCTTCATTTTCAAGCTGATTGGTTGTCTAAAGCTCGTGGCGGGATGATACCTGGAGAAGTAATGGAGGCAGTTACGCAGCTCCAAGAATTAGCAAAGAAAAATGGTGTAGCACTTGAAGATCTGTGTGTTTATGCTCTTGGAACTGAGAAACAACAGTCAGAACTTGAGGGAGGATCAGGTGATATTCAGAAAGAGCTTTCGGACGAAGAATCTGAGAGTGAATTTGCTGCTAATGATAGTCAGGAAATGGTTGAAGAGGCTGATGGTCAAGAGGAAGAGGTAACACAAGAGTTCACCGAAGAATCAACCGAAGAATCAACCGAAGAATCAGCTGAAGAACCAACTGAAGAACCAGCTGAAGAACCAACTGAAGAGAATAAAACTAACTAGTCAAGAATTTATTGGGCTTCGCATGCCTTCGGTCCAGATCTGAGGCAATGGAAGGAAGATGCCAAAACAAGTTCAGCATGACGAAGACACATGATTATACTTGGTCAAAGCAGCCATGAATTGATTGGTGCTTTGTTACTCGTCTCTCACCTATTTGTAATAGGCCTTGCTCCATCGCGTTTTGTACCAAATACTTCTGAATTTCTATATAGCTTTGACAGTTGAATTGTAATACGCCAATTTTGCAAGATTTACGTTTGCTCACCTATAAAACATAGGCTCCGCGAACTTCACTTGGAAATTAACATATTACAATTCAACTCTCTTTGCTATAGCTGAATGAAACTCTGCGCTTGACAAAACAATGCGAAATGTTAAAGTAACTTTCCTTAAAAATTAATTAATTATAGAGTAAAAATGGCAAAAGTTAATTGGAGTTTAGATAGCTTAATGACTAGTGTAAGCGAAGAAAATGTAAATGCAAAAGATTCAAATGGTTGGGCTCCAATACATTATGTGGCTGGTTCTGGTGGACTAAAGCTTATGGAGGGGTTGGTAAGCTTAGGTGCTGACCTAAATCTCTATACGACAGGAACTGGAGAGAGCAAACCTGTAACACCAATTCTTGTGGCTATAAAAAATGGTCAAGTTGGAGCGTTGAATCTTCTGTTTAAGCTGGGGGCGAATTCAGAGCTAAAAGTTGATGATTTGGCTCCATGGATGTATGCAATTCGTCATAAAACTTTAGCTCCTGAGTTGACGAGTGCTTTGATTGTTAATGGAGCAGATGTATCTCAGTTGAAGGGAATAATTGAGAAATACGGTGCAGCAATTCTTACAAGGCTTGAAGTACAAGCGGAGTTAGTTGAAAAGGTTGCTTCTGCAGCTAATGGTGGTGCAGGGGAAATATTAGAGGAATATCTAGCTATTAAGGATTCCGGTCCAATAGTGGATATTTCTAAAGCTTTTGAATCTTGTGATATAGAATCTGTTGTCTCTTATGTGAAGGATAAAAGGGTTTCAGATAAGGACAAGTATAGTGCTAATTTATTTGCAGCTGCGGCGATGCAAGGTGGTTCTGAATATATCAAGATGATGGTAGCATTATTGCAAGCTGGTTATGAAATCAATAGGCCTGATAGTGATGGTTATACTGCTTTACAAAGACTAGTAGAAATGGGAAATGTAGTTGCACTTTCTATGCTATTTACACAAGATGCAAATCCAAATGAGATCGGTCCAGATGGATTTAATGCAGTTCACAAAGCGATTTTGGCAGGAAGTTTTAATACATTAAATCTATTGATGGAAAATGGTGGTAATCCAAACTTACCAGCTAAGAATGGTGATATGCCTTTAACAATGGTAATGAAATCTTGTGATAACATGAGCGAAATGTTTTATGTTTTGATAAAGCATGGGGCTGATGTGAGTCAATTTGATATAGAGAGTATGAAATTAATTGCTGGAGAATCAATAGATCCAGAGTCAGTTGATTTAATGATTGCAGTAAAGAGTGCAGACTTGCTAGTATTAACCGGTTTACCTGATGGTGAAGGTGATATAAATCAGAAAGTATATTATGCAAGGCTATCATATCTTGCTAAGAAATTACCTGAAAATTACGAACACTTAGCTAAGATAAAGCAAGCTTTATCCGAAGATAGGGGGTTGTTAGGCCAAGATGAAGAAATGGATACTTTTATAATAATCTGCAAGGGTATCAAATGGAAAGAAATAGTGTCTCTTGATTCCAGATCACTTACTATAGAGCTTGGAAAATTTATGCAAGCACTTGGTTTGGAGCACGAGGTTGTTGAGGAGAAATTAGAAGAATTAGTAGAGGATCTTAGCAATCTAACTTCTGTTGAAAATGCTAATGATTTAGAAGTTGGTGGTAAGCTTCCAGAAGATTCGTTAGATGCTTCCTAATAGTGTCTAAAAATAGTTTGGCAAGAGGGGTCAGTTTTGATTTCGTCTTGCCAAATGAGAATAATCGTCATATTTCATTAAATTCGGTTTAATTGGAAACTCAAGAGTATCTATGTAGTGTTTGAGTAAATTAGACAGTCCAGCTTTGTGTTGTGCTATTTCATCAAGTGAGAGGGTGATTTCGCTTGATGAAATATAGGGGCTGGAACTGCCAATCTTCACATAAACTATAACTATTCCATTTTTAAATGATACACTTGAATTTTGCAGCTCTCGTCTATACTTGCTTACACTTGTAAGCCCCGCAGCCTCGTCTTTAAATTCAGGCGTCTGATTTAAAACTGAACTAGGTGCAGAAGTATTTTTAAGGGACAGTTCTGATCCGATAGGAAATCCACTTTCGCAAGCTATGATTGCTTCAATAAGAAGTTGCGGAGATAGGCCTGACAAGACGTCTTTTTTGGTAGGCACTGAGCCTGTTTTAAAATCAATAATGGATAATGTTCCCTCATGGCCAAGCTCTATTCTATCCGCGATAGCTTTTATTGTAATATTTTTTTCTCTTATATTAAGAATTGTACGCCCTTCGACTTCGCTATAAATTTTTATGGCACTTTCACGTCTATCCTCATCAAATTTAATAAATTCATTAGCAAGAGCCGTGATCTTTATCTTCCATAATTTCTTGCTATAGTCTGGAACGTTACTGTCTGCAAGGATAGATTCTGCAATAGATATAATCTGTAGAGATTTATTAGCATTTTTATGGTTATAGTTTTTAGTATATAGTTCGATAACTAGGTGAAAGAAATTACCAAATTCAGCTAAATTAGGACGTTCGTCTATTTCATCAATTTTGCGTAGTTTGAGTATTTTTTTAGCATAAAAATTGTAAGGTGCTCTAATTAAAGTTTCAATATCAGTGGCATATAATATATCTGGAAAGACTTCGCTCTTTGAGTTTATTTTTGATGAATTTGAACCGTACTGCTCAAAAACTGGTTTTGCAAGTGTTGTTTCTAGGGCTTCACCCAAAATATGTTTCAAATTTAAAATAAATGGCGAAGGGAGAGTTAATTTGTTTGTGCCTTGTTTTTTGGCTCTAGTAATAAGCACTTGTCGATTCTGAATGTTCATATAAAAATCGTATAACGCTTTATCGAAGTTAATTTGTCTTTTATCTAAACCAATCATTATTTGCATTTTTTTGCTAAGCCAAGGATTGTTTTGTGCAATACTT
Source organism: Rickettsiales bacterium (assembly GCA_031414475.1). Classification (GTDB taxonomy): domain Bacteria; phylum Pseudomonadota; class Alphaproteobacteria; order Rickettsiales; family Rickettsiaceae; genus Megaera_A. The sequence goes on along the minus strand of JANNVO010000007.1, from coordinate 269 downwards.
GGATAACTACCTTCGTTTAAGTCTGTTATGATTACGAGATCATAGTTGATAAATCCTGAGGAACTGGGCTGGCAGATGATAATTTGTTGTTCATGATTTGGTGGAAATAATCTGCCTCCATCAATAATTTGACGTAAAGTCTCTGGAAAATCACCTATATTATTAATTTCTAAAATATGTTTTAGCTGAACAATCTCGGTAATTAAGGATATAGTACCCTGACTATTTTGCCAAGTTGTTGGTACAAGTTTTTCAACTACTTTAATTAC
>JANNVO010000006.1:0-1960 GCA_031414475.1 Rickettsiales bacterium | reverse complement strand
CGGCCTTGCGTTCGCTCGGCTTCTCCCGCACGCCGCGCTTCAAACTGCTGAGCAGGACGGCGTGCGGAGATTTTGCGATCCGGATTTCGTCGGCCCTCAGCACCCGAAAAGGGCTGACCCCGAGCGGTGTCTCCTCGGGAGACATCACGAGCACCCTCCCGCGTCGGGCGACGGCTACGAGCATGGTTTCTCCTTCCGGGGTCAGGACTGGCTGCTGATGCCGGAGCCGCGTGCGGTCGTCGAGCCACCCCGTCAGCCAGTGCCGGTTCTTGGGCGAACGTGGCAGCGCCCTGGCGGCAGTGCGAATTGCTAAAAATTGTTTCAGCCGCACCAAGTGTTGCGGCGGCTCCCGGACTGGATCAGTCGCCACCGCCGGGGATGCGGGCATGGGATTGGCGGGCGTGCCAGCGCTTTCGGTTTTCGGCTCGTTTGAAGGGGGTAAAACCACCGGCGGAACCTCTCGGCGGTGTACTGCCAACGTGCGAAGACGCGCTTCGATTGCCAGACGCTTGGCGTACTCGACCTCAGCCCGGCGTGGCCCCGCCGGGCTGGGCCGTGGCGGCAGCGCCTGACCCGGTGCCAGCATGATGACGTGTTTGCGACCGCAGCGACGGATGATGCCTTCGCGTAGCAGGATGGGCAGCCGTTCAAGATGCCAGCCGAAGCTCCTCCGGTGCTCGGACCGATTTCGGGGACGGTCGAGCTTCGTCAGTGCATTCAACATCTGCATGACGTGGCACGGTTCGCCTTGTCGCTCGCGCAAGTAGTGGAGGACGCGGCAATCGGCAAGCTCACGCACGACCATCCTCGGCGCAGGCGGCGGCACGGGTTCGGGTGCTCGTGGAACTTCGGGGAAAACAAAAACTGACATCGCCATACGTGCCCGTAACTACCGCTTACAGACTCTTGATCGACAGCGCCGCGATGCGGCGTGCCCCGCTTCGAGATTTGTCGGCCCTTGCCGGAAAGAGCATGGCCCGGTTAGTTGTAGCCGATGCACCTCCTCGCCGACGATTCCGTGAACCGGAGCATCTGGACTGAATCCGGCCTGCTTCAGCGGACAATCGTTGAGCATGAATTTTTGCCTTTGCGCGTCGGGGCACAGCAGGCCATGCCGAAGGTTTGCGATCAGGATCGGTTCTCGCCTCAAGACCCCCTTCCGTGGGTTCCCGACTTGGTCGGTAGTCAATTCGGTGCCACCCCTCACAGCGTTCTCGTTGTGGCGTCCAGCTACAACGGGTTCATTGCGGGCTACTCCGGTCGTGGCTCCGTGATGTCGCTGACTGACTACGTTGAGGCGAAGGTGGGCGGAATTGATCGCCTTGCCGGGTTCCTCTCCAGATTCAACCAGTGCGTCGTTGAGGCGACGAGGACTACTATCAACCGATACTGCGCGACCTGCTGACCGCAGCCGGCTGCAATCCTGACAGGTGCTGCATCACTGATCTTTGCAAGGCCAGCTTCGTCGAGCGGGGCCGCAGGCCAGAAAGTGGGAATCGCGGCGACGAAGGCAGCGATTCAGTGGTCAGGAACAACTGGCAGCAGTGGGTTCCCTACATTGCTGGTTTAGCCGAAGGTGCGAGCGTCCCGCCGCTGCCGTACCAGTGGCTGTGGAGTCGTATGCAGCAGTGCCGGGTGATCATCACGTTGGGCACCATCTCCGAATACGGTGTTCTGAAGATTTTCCACCGGATGGCGTCCGCGCCCAAGGCGTGGTCATGGAAGAACAACAAAGTCGTCCCCGACCATCCGACGATGACACGACAGGTGTCAGACTGGGAATACGGCTACGCGAGTCAGCAGCGGAAGCTGGGGGACTGGTTGAGCGACGAGGACTGGTGGGTGTTGGGTGATCCTGAGAGCACGCCACGCTGGTTCCTTTTGCCTGTTCACCATCCGGCGTCGGCCATTGGGCGCGGAAACGACGCCAAATACCAAAAAACGGTTCCGAGGCTGCGTC
>JANNVO010000005.1:0-2415 GCA_031414475.1 Rickettsiales bacterium | reverse complement strand
CGCGCGCCCCGTGATCCGCCGTGCGCTCGTCCAAGCACGCCGCTGGCAGCTCGTCGAGCGCAACGTTGCCGAGATCGCCACCCAGCCCGGACTGCAGCAGCACGAGATCGTCCCGCCGACCGACACACAGGTCATGGCGCTGCTCGCCGCCGCGGCTGCGCACTCACCGGAGATGGGCGCACTGATCCGCCTCGCCGCGACGCTCGGCGCACGCCGTGCCGAGCTCGTCGGGCTCCGATGGGACGAGCTCGCGCCGGACGGCACCATCGTCGTCTGCCGCAGCATCTACGCCGACCAGGCCGGCAACGTCAGCGAGCGGCCTACGAAGACACGCCAGACACGGCGTGCCCAGCTCGACCCGGACACCGTGGCGATGCTCGACGCGCTGCCCCGCTCGGGGCCGTGGGTGTTCGGCGCCGGACCGCTCCCGTGGACACCCGCGATGGTCTCGTCACGCTGGCGCCGGGTCCGTGAGGCCGCGGCGCTCGTCGACCCGTCTGTGACGACCGTGCGCCTCCACGACCTGCGGCACTGGATGGTCACGTCGATGCTCGACGCCGGGGTGCCGCTCGCGACCGTCGCCGCCCGCGCTGGCCACGCCGACGGCAACGTCACCCGCGCCGTCTACTCCCACCGGTCGAAGGCTGCCGACGCCGAAGCCGCGACCATGCTCGGCGCACGGCTCGGCTGACCTACGCCACGACCCGCAGATGCCGGACCACCAGACCGCGAGTGACCTCGAACTCGCCAGCGATGTCCGCCGCCGTCACCCCGTCGCGGCCACGCAACCACTCGGCCAACTCGCCCGCCGGGATCAGCCGCCCCGCCAACACGGCATCGACCGCACGCTCCTCGCGGGCCACGACCACCGACCACGTCGCAGCCGACGGATGCCGCACCAACGAGTCGATCAGCGGGCCGCGCTCCAAGTGGATCACCTCGTGCCCGACCGCCTCGCGCCACTCGGCACGCGTCAGCCCCGGCCGGACGACGATCCACTCGTCATCACCGTCACGGCCGCACAGCGCACCGACCCCGGCGGGCAGGTCGTCGGAGTCGAGCAGCGTGCACCGCTCCCTCGCCAGCACTGCCCTGCGCACACTCCATCGTCCGATGCTCTTCGCCATCGGCCGAGTCTGCGCGAGGGGTACGACATGTCTCATCCGGACGCGATGATTGGCGGGTCAGCTCGAAAGGGGCATCACCATGAAGTCGACCGACCCAATGGGCTCGCCGTTCCCCTCCACGCGTACGCGGATCGGACCAGGGGCCGGAACCATGACGCTGAACGGCATCGCGAAGGGTTGCCTGAGCGAGCCGTCGGCGAGAACCGACGCCCGGTATCCGTCGATGATCATCGACCCCGACGACCCGAACACGTGGCCGTCAGCGTCGACCACGACGAACGCCAGCACCGGCGTGGTACCGCGCTCGTGCGACTCGATCTCGACGATTCCGACGACGAACCCCTGAACGTAGGCCGGGAAGGCCTGCGGGACCACGCGATCCCATCCCCCGCCCTGCACATGCAGCAGCGCATCGACCACAGCTGCGTTCGCGACAAGGAGCACAGGGAGCTTCATGGGGTGATCCTACGGACTCCACCATGACGCAGCGGCGGACGGGCATATCGCAAGCCACGCACTGTCACCAGTGTCTTCGACGTCAGCGACCGACCACCCATACCGTTCGGCCAACAACCTCAGTATCTCCTGGTAGTACTCGTTGTCCTCGGCATCCCCTGGATTAGCCGCCCACAGGTTGCACCAGACTTGAGCGAACTCGATGATCTTTCGGCGGCCTGAAGTGATCCCGTAGCTCTCGGCCCAACGCACCACGGCGTCCCCAGCGTTCTCCCACTTGAGCGTTCCGGTCTTGTTGGTGCAGACCGCGCCCTTCACGGTCTGAGGCCCGGCCTGCCGTCCCACCGGCGAACACTTCGCGCCGATCCGGATCTTGGTCGTCGCCGCACCCGCTGGGGTCGAGAGAGTTGCTGCCAGTACCACCATCGCGACGAGTTTTCGCATCGGCGGACGCTACCCCTGCGGTCGCTTCGCGCGCTTGTCCGCAGCTCGCTGAGCCCGGAACGCCGCTCGGTCCTCCGGCGTCGCATCGAGCGGCAACGTACCCGGCTGCGGCTTGGTCGGGTTCGGGTGCGCTGCCACCTGAGCGCGGATCTCTTCGAGGAGGCGCTGCATCGGCGACAGACGCTCGTCGAGCACCTGCTGCAGCTCCTCGCGGGTGATGACGTTCGGGTCGCGGCGGAAGGCGATCGACGGCATCGGCGCGGGCGCGTCGGCGATCACCGGGTCCTCACCGCGCAGCAGCCGGTCGATCGAGTCCGGCGTCCACCCGAGGGCACGGCAGACGCCGACAAGGGTCCGCCCGCGGTAGCTGGTCTGCTTGGCACCCTCG
>JANNVO010000004.1:0-1650 GCA_031414475.1 Rickettsiales bacterium | reverse complement strand
ACCCGCCATTCATGACTGAAAAGATTTTCACCGATGCCCCGCCAAGACGAAAACCGTTCGTCATCCTGTGTTATCCCAGGACCGGCTCCTATCTGCTGGTGGATCTGTTGAGTCAGTTCCCCGAGATCGCCTGCCACGGGGAAATCTTCAAGGGGAAGCACGTGGAGCTGTCCCCGGCGATCAAGGACCAGGTCGGCTACGATGTGGAAATGAGAAATCAGGATCCCTTCGGCTACATCCGGAAAATTGTCGCCATGGAAAGTGACAGACACACCGGCTTCAAAATCTTCCCCAGTCACTGCCAGGAGGCCTACGACTGGTCCATGAGTTCCCCTGAGATCAACCGGGTCGCCCTCTGGCGCTCGCCGTTCGAAGTCTATGTTTCCCTGAAGCGGGCGACGACCCGGGGTAAATGGACCGACCGGGGCGGGCAATCGCGGAACAACGGAAAGAAACTGGTTTTCGACGGCGACGTCTTTGACCGAAATATCCGGCTATTCTCAAACCAAAACCGCAACCTGCGGAAACTCGCGGAGGCCGATCCGATGTCGACCCTATTGATCAACTACAAACAGGTGACCGATCCGGAGGCGGTTCGCGAGGTGGCGAAATTCCTCGGAGTGACGGTGCAGCCGGAGAAGTTGGAATACCGGCTCCACAAACAGACCACCGAGCGTTATTCGGAACTGTTCGAGAATTTCGAGGAACTGATGAACCATGTGAAGGCGAATCATCCGAAGATACAGATTGATCCTGAAAAAATCTGAGTGGGGGATGGAACTTGCCTTTGCGGCGGGTGCTTGGTAGCCGTTGGCAGCTCGGAGCCGTGCTTTGCTGAAGTTCCCCGTTTTCGCGAAAAATGAGAATCCACCCTTACCAAGATCTTGCGAAAGAGTCGTTCTGGAGCAGGGCCATCGCCGACTCCACGACTTTGGTGCCGGAGGGCCTCTACAACAAGAAATGGCCGATCCGCAAGGATGACAGGATCGCCACGGCCGGCAGTTGTTTCGCGCAGCACATCGGCAGGCACATGAAGGGCAGGGGTTTTCACGTATTGGATCTTGAGCCGTCTCCCCTCAATTTGCCCGCTGCCCAGCAGGCTAGGTTCGGATACTCAGTCTATTCCGCCCGCTTCGGAAACATTTACACCATTCGGCAATTGCTCCAACTGGCAAGAGAGGCCTTTGGTCAATGGGTGCCGGGCGAGGTGGCATGGGAGGGTGAGAATGGCAGCTTCTACGATGCCTTGCGGCCGGGAGTCGAGCCGGACGGCCTGGGTTCGGCGGAAGAAGTGCTCGCTCACCGGAAGTATCACTTGGATCGGGTGCGGGAAATGTTCGAGACCATGGATCTCTTCATCTTCACACTCGGTCTCACGGAGGCGTGGGTTCACAAGGCATCCGGCACGGTTTTCCCGACCGCACCCGGAACCATCGCGGGAACCTATGACCCGAAGGACTACGAGTTTAGGAATTTCGGGTTTCAGGAGATCCTTGAAGATTTGTACTCCTTCAGGGCGCTCGTGCGGGAGATGCGGAAAGATCGCGAGGCCCCGCGGTTCCTCCTAACCGTTTCCCCGGTCCCGCTCACTGCCACAGCATCGGGCCAGCACGTCCTTCTCGCGACGGTGTATTCGAAGTCGGTGCTGAG
>JANNVO010000003.1:0-1689 GCA_031414475.1 Rickettsiales bacterium | reverse complement strand
GCAGCATAGGTCGTCATGCCGGACTTGATCCGGCATCTCATTCCGCTTCCCGAGATACCCGTGTCAAGCCAGGTATGACCGTACCTTCAGTGCGGGGAAGGAGTGCCTGAAAGTCATGCTCTTATAAGCTTGACTTTGGTCTTTGTATGTACTAAATTTCATTCCTTTGAAATTAAAACCTTTAGTTACATCATATATATTATGAATCAATCAAATATTTTAAAGCTATTTACTGATTATAGACAGTTCCAAATATTTATTTTAGGAATCCTCAGTGGTATGCCACTTTTTATTATATATTCTACTATTGCCGCATGGATGAAAGGGGCTAATATAGATATTGCAATTATTACATCTTTTGCTGCGGCAAGGGTTTTTTATTCCCTTAAGGTTGTCTGGTCTCCTTTAATTGACCATCTAAAATTGCCGATAATTCATCGTATAGGAAGGCGTAAGAGTTGGATGTGTTTAATATCAGGCATAATAGCGTTTATTATATATTCATATAGTAAATTAGATCCAAATGAATCTATTGGGATGATTTATGTGTTGACTATTGCACTCGGTGTGGCATCAGCAACTCTGGATATAGTAATTGATGCATTTAGAATTGATACAATTGAAAAAGAAAAGCTTTCTGTAGCTGCGGCAAATGCAGTATTTGGGTATAGAGTGGGTGGATTAATAGCTGTTGCTGGTGCGTTTTTTGTTGCAGAAGACTATGGTTGGAATATTGCTTTTTTAGCTATGAGTGCTTTCTACTTTATCGGAATATTTTTTATCCTGACTCTAAAAGAGCCTAAAATCGAACAACAGACTATCAATATACTAAGTATCTCTTCTTGGAAGCTTATGACAATTGACCCGTTTGCTGACTTTTTAAAGCGTGATGGGGCAATAGTTATTTTACTTGCTGTGATATTTTATAAACTGGGCGATGCTATGCTTGGTGTAGTTGCAATGCCATTTTATATAGAACTTGGTTTTACGCTTAAAGAGATTGGCGCAATTACTAAAGTTTTTGGCTTAATTGCAACCATTTGCGGAGCTTACTTTGGTGGCGTAATAATGTATCGCTATGGCAGTATCAAAGGTTTAATACTTTGTGGAGTTGCCCAAGCTGTAACAAATTTAGCTTTTGTATGGTTACATCATCAGGGGCATGATACAAATGCTTTAATGATTGCCATAAGTATTGAGAATATGGCTTCTGGAATGGGGGACGCAGCTCTTGTTGGATATTTGAGTTATTTGTGTAATAAACAGTTTTCGGCAACACAATATGCACTGCTTAGTAGTTTATCTGGATTGTTTAGCCACACTATAGTAGGTTTTGGTGGTTCTATTATGAAGATAATGGGTTGGGATAATTACTTTATAATGACTGTATTTCTGGCGATTCCTGGGCTACTTTTATTATTGTATTTAAATAAGATGTTTGGAGAAAAAACAACATAAAGTAAAATATAACGATTCGTGTTTCTATATGTTGATTTTTTACAAACATTTTTATGCTACTCTTAGATAGGAATTTATTTTGGTAAGGTTTGTGTATGTTTAAGAAGTTATCTTCTTTTTTATTAGTGTTATTTTTAGTAACAAATGTTTCTGCAGCTACAACAGCAAAAAATAAGAAGGCACGAAAACCTATTTCTTCACCTATACAAACAAGCTTAATCGTTGATGGCA
>JANNVO010000002.1:0-28790 GCA_031414475.1 Rickettsiales bacterium | reverse complement strand
AAACCTTTTACTCCTATTAGTGATAATGTTATTGATATCGGTGCTCAGGAACGTACGGTGTCATTTTACATTCCCATACATCAAATAGAATGGTTGTATGATAGGCCTAATTTGAATCTAAGTGTACAGCTACAATTCATTAAATCTAAAGACCAGGGAGTATTAGATACTAACAATACCAACGCATATTTAAGTGAGCAAAAAATACTTATATATCCAGCGATTCGTAAGAACTGACTTCGTTTTTGGCTTCGTAGGAAGGGCTTGGCCAAGCTTATTTGCTTACCATTATTGAATTAAAAATTTTTGTTAAATGCTGGTCTGTCAATCACGTATTTTGGTAGAAATATTGGGTTCTTGTTAGGTGTTATAATTTCTTAAACTTTTTTTCGAGCTCGGCTTTAGTGAATCTATCAGGTATACCAAAAACCTCGGGGTCTTTCATTGCAAATAAGCTGCTTGAGATATTGCCAATTTGCATAGTATTTCCAAATGTAAGAGTGATACTATTATTCTCTTCGAATATTTGCATTTTTTGGATGTTTTTATTTTTTTTATCAAACCAAATTTCGCTAATTTTGTTTAAGTCGTGATTTTTTAAGCGCAGAATGTAGCTGTCGTTACTTTCTTTTGCGGATAAAATTTCAAACTTGTTATCAAAGCTAACTTTATCAACTAGCAAAAAGTTAAAAATATTCTCTTCTGCTTTGATTCTGCTAAGGTGCCCCATTTCATAATCGTAAACAGAGACATAGTTTTTATTACCAACAATAACAATAGGAAATGGTTCGTAGTAGTTACACCTGAATTTATAAGGCTTATCAATAATAAGCATGCCTTCGGCCAACCTGCCAGTACTATCTTCCTGAGTAAACTCCACCGCAATTGATTTAATATTGCTTATGTAAGATTTAATTTCTTCTGAAATAGACTTCTTTCCAAACTCTACTTCCAAAGGCATCTGCTTTGTCGCTCCGGTGCTCAAATCCTCACGTACATTAAGTACGCTCCGGTTTTGCGCTCCGTGGGCTTCTAGCATCTGCTCTTTGGTAGCGAGCTTGAAAGGAAGTCTAATATCAGCCGCATTTGTAAGGTAAGCCGGTGTTAGTAATGACACTAATATAACGAACTTCATGATTGAAAATGCTATTAAATGTGTCTTACTTGTGTTAATGCGCATAAAAATCTGCTTTTTAAGGTGAAATTGGTGTTCACATGATAAGGAATGGGTAGTATAACTTCAAGAATAAATTTAGTTGAAATTATTATACAATGAAGATTGCGGCAATTAGAGAACGAGAAAAGGGCGAAGCCAGAACAGCTATCACCCCTGACATAGTCAAGCTATACGTAAAGAAAGGCTATAGAGTATTCGTGGAGAGGGGTATAGGTATTGGAGCGCATTTTTTAGATGCTGATTATGAAAATGCTGGTGCAGCAGTTTCTTCTGTTTTGCTTGAGATATTATCGGATGCAGATATTATTTTGAAAGTGCAGCCTACACCACTCATAGACCAGTTCAATGAAATAGATATGGCAAAAGAAGGGGCAACTATCATAGGTCTCATGTCACCATATTCGAATATAGAATATTTAGAAAAAGCTGCGTCAAGAAAGCTCTCAACTATTGCTATGGAGTTGGTACCAAGAGTTACAAAGGCTCAAGGAATGGACGCTCTTTCTTCGCAAAGTAATCTTGCTGGTTATCGTGCAGTGATTGAGGCCAGCTATTATTTTGATAGAGCATTTCCAATGATGATGACTGCTGCTGGGACAATTAATCCAGCAAAAACACTTGTTCTTGGGATCGGTGTTGCTGGACTCCAAGCAATTGCTACAGCAAAAAGACTCGGGTCTGTTGTTTCGGCCTATGACGTAAGACTGGCAACAAAAGAACAGGCTGAAAGTTTAGGTGCTAAATTTGTTTATCCTTCTGAATTAATGACTGATTCTGAAGATAAAACTGGCTATGCAAAGGAAGTGTCTCGCGACTTTGCCGCGATCCAAGAAAGGTTTCTTAACCAAATAATAGATAAGTTTGATATGGTCATTACTACTGCTCAGATTCCAGGCAAAAAAGCACCGTTGCTTATTACCAAAGATATGGTTACAAAAATGCGACTTGGTTCAGTTATAGTTGACATGGCGGCCTCTTCTGGTGGTAATGTTGAGGACTCTGTAGAAGATAAAGTTGTAGTGAAGAAGGGGGTGAAAATTGTTGCATGGAACAATCTGGCAACAAAAATTGCAAGTGATAGCTCGAGGCTATATGCAAAAAATCTATATAATTTTCTTGATTACGCTGTGCAAGATAGGAAAATAAATTTTAAAGACGAATTGGTTGAGGAAATGACCATTAGTATGGATGGTAGTATGATAAACAAAAAATTTAAAGTATAGTATAAATTCATCCTGAACTTGATTCAGGATCTTATGCAGCGGAATGAGATGCTGAATTAAATTCAGCATGACAATTTACAGAAGGAGATCCCGGGTCAAGCCCGGGATGACTGCAGTGTGTATAAAGAAGATATTTATGTGTGCATCACCTCTAGCACAATACTACTTGAATTTACTATTTAATTGAAATTGTCATGAGACGTATATATGAACGAAAAATTACCACTAGTTATAAATGACGCCAAAGAAATTTCAGTAAAAGCAACTGAGTTATCTCTTAAGCTTCAGGAAATGAGTGAGGATATTATTGTTCAAGGAAGTAATAATATTGATCCGCTGGTCTATGCTGTGACAATTTTTACGCTCGCTTGTTTTGTTGGCTATTATGTTGTTTGGAAAGTTACACCATCACTGCATACTCCGCTTATGTCTGTAACAAATGCAATTTCTGGTATCGTGATTGTGGGTGCTCTTATCTCAGCGAGTTCAGTAAATTTTGGTATAGCTTCAGCATTTGGTTTTTTTGCAACTTTTTTGGCTGCAATCAATATTTTTGGTGGATTTATAGTAACCCAAAGAATGCTTGAAATGTTCAAGAAAAAATAAATTTATATGACAATACAACTAATCGAATTTTCTTACCTGGTCTCGGCCGTATGTTTTATTTTTGCGCTTAAAGGCTTATCTTCACCCAAATCTGCTAGAATAGGTAGTGTAATTGGTATGATAGGTATGGCTATAGCACTTATAGCTACGTTTAATTTACCTTCGTTTGCTCAAAAAACAGCTCTCATTATTACCATAGTTTTAGGTGGCGGCGTTGGTGGTGTGATAGCTAAAAAAATACCAATGACCGCTATGCCTCAGCTTGTTGCAGGCTTTCATTCGTTGGTAGGATTAGCGGCAGTATTAGTAGCTTTTGGAGCCCTAATTTCTCCACAGAATTTTGGCATTGGTGAAAAAGGCTCGATCCCAGTTGGAGCATTGATAGAGATGTCGTTGGGTGCTGCGATTGGGGCGGTGACATTTAGCGGTTCATTAATTGCTTTTGGTAAGCTGCAAGGGTTGATGGGTGCTAAGCCAATGAAGTTCTTTGGCCAGCAATATGTATGTCTTCTGCTTAGTGCAATGCTAGTTTTGTTGATATACTATTTTGCTAAGTATCAAAGCTTATCTATTTTTACGTTGCTAGTACTTGCTTCTTTAATCGTTGGAGTATTACTTATTGTTCCAATTGGTGGAGCAGATATGCCTGTTGTAGTATCAATGCTTAATTCATATTCTGGATGGGCAGCTGCTGGTATTGGCTTTACGCTTGGTAATAGTTTACTCATTATTACAGGGGCCCTTGTTGGTGCAAGCGGTGCTATTTTGAGCTATATTATGTGTCGGGCTATGAATAGATCATTATTTAATGTGATTTTCGGAGCTTTCATGAAACAAAAAGACTCGGGATTAGGGCAAAACGAGGACGATAGAATTGCAAAAATTAGCAGCGCTGAGGATGCAGCTTTTATGCTTGAGAGAGCAGAATCGGTAATAATTGTTCCTGGTTATGGTATGGCTGTTGCTCAATCTCAGCATGCAATAAAAGAATTAACCGAGATACTTAAGAAGGCTGGTGTGAAGGTGAGATTTGCAATTCATCCAGTAGCTGGAAGGATGCCTGGTCATATGAATGTTCTTTTGGCAGAAGCTAATATTGATTATGAAGATGTTTGTGAGCTTGAAGAAATAAATGGTGCTTTTAATTCAACCGATGTCACTCTTGTAATTGGTGCTAATGATGTGACTAACCCCGCGGCTAAATCTGATAAAGATAGTCCTATTTATGGTATGCCAGTCCTTGATGTGGGTTTGTCAAAGACTGTTTTATTTATTAAAAGGTCGATGTCCTCTGGTTATGCTGGAATTCAGAACGAATTATTTTTTCAAGACAATACACTCATGCTTTTTGGTGATGCAAAAAAAGTAGTGGAAGATATTGTTAAAGCTCTTGGGCAGTAGACATAATTCTAATAGAAGCACTATAGCTGAAAGCTTAGTGACTAGTTTATTTGAAAAGTACCTCAATCTAGCCAGTCAAAGATTCTTTGGGGATAAGTGATCGCGCCAACATTTCACAGCGTCCGCTACTGCCTGAACTTATAATACAGAGACTATTTCTTTTTCTCGATTTTTGTACTTACGGCAATGCGATCCATAACCGCTAGCAAAACACCTGAAAACACAAAAGCGATGTGAATAATGACCATCCATTTAATCTCGTTCTCTGATGTTTTATGCACATCCATGAAAACTTTTAGCAGATGAATTCCTGAAATTGCTACAATGGAGGCGATAAGCTTCAGTTTCAGTGTTGAAAAATCAACAGATCCATGCCATTCTGGCTGATCTTTGTGATCATTAAAATCGATCTTTGAAACAAAATTCTCATAACCGGAGAAAATGACTATCAGTAGCAAGTTGCCAGCAAGAGATAGGTCTATCAATGAAAGAATACCAAGTACTGCTTCATTTTGTGTAATAATGGGAATACTGGTAATGAAATGCCATAATTCCTGCATAAAGCTACACAATAGTACAATTAATGCACCAATAAGACCTATGTAAAAAGGAGCCATCAGCCAGCGGCTAGCAAATAGACCTTTTTCTATAATTTTTTCTATTTGTCTAGACATATACTCCAACTCATAATGACTATAGTTAAAGACTATAATTGAGTATTATCTAAAGAGCAATAAAGCTTTATTTACTACTACGCTTCGGAAAAAGGTCTTTAAATTGCAAAGGTCTAGTTGTATCTTCAACTTTCTTATAATTATGACGCTTAGTGTTAAGCTTATATATAATCATAGGAACCACAAAACTAAGGACTCCAATGACAAATGCGATTTTATAGGTATAGTGATCATTTAACAACAAGAACACTAAGCAAGCTAGCATCAGGATGATTGCAGCAATCCCAGTATAAGGAGAATATGGCGTTTTAAAATTTAAATCATCAGTCGTATAACCAGCTTTATATAAGCGTTTGCGGAAATTAATTTGTGCCCAACAAATGGATATCCATGCCATTAAGCCAGTAAAACCAGAAACGAGTAAAAGAGAAATATAAATTACTGATTGTCCAAAAAAGTAACCAAAGGCAAGTACTGACCAAATTGCTATTAGTGTGACAACCACAGCATTTTGGGGCACGGCGTTACTATTAAGTAAAGCAAGCTTGCGTGGGGCCATACCTCCACGAGCTAAAGCATTTAAAGCTCTTACAATACCATATAGTCCTGAATTTGAGCAGGAAAGAGCGGCTGTAAGTGTTACAAAGCTTGTAACCACACCAGCCCAATGCAATCCATAATAATTTAATGCGTCGGCAAACACGGGGTTATCTAAATTAGCCTTGTTCCATGGGAAGATTAGTACTAGACAAAATACAGGAATAATATAAATAAAGAGAATCCTCAAAGTAACATTTCTGATAGCGTGAGGTATCATTTTTGCAGGATTAACTGATTCACCAGCTGCAAGGCCGATAATTTCAGAGCCTTGGTAGTTTACTAGCAATAAAATCATTGCGGTCAACAGGGCAGGGATACCGTTTGGAAATAAACCACCTTGGCCAAAAATAAATTTCCCACCAATGATTTCAGATGGTTGATCGCCATGTATAAAGCCAAAGAAAATCAGTATCGCTATTATCACAAATGCTATAAGAGCAATGATTTTGACCAGTGATAGCCAAAATTCAATTTCACCGAACATTCCTACTTTCGTTATATTTACGTATGTAATGAGAAGTCCAAAAAGTACAGCCCAAGCATGACCGTTAATGCCGGTGAAGTACTCCATTATAATGCCACCAGCAATACATTCTGCTGGAATATAGGCTATCCAACTGATCCAGTATGACCACCCAACTCCGCAAGCTACCGCAGGAGAAATAAAATCAGATGTATAAGTGACGAATGACCCAGATATGGGAATAGCAACTGCTAGCTCGCCCATACATAACATAGTAAGAAAAACTATTAATCCGCCAAAAATATATGCAATACAAACGGATGGGCCGACCTGGTTAATTATTTCGCCAGTTCCAAGAAAATATCCTGAACCGATGATGCCTCCTAATGTAATCAATTGAACATGGCGATCCTTTAGACCACGCTTATACCCACCATCCTTAACCGGTTTAGTACTTTTGTGTTTATGCTCAATCATTAACTATTTTGTCTCATAAAAAATAAACAATGGAGTAACTATATAATCCTTTATAATAATTAATTCAAGGATTATTTTTGAATTAGTTCTGTTGGCTCTGTTAGTGTCCGTTATTGTGATTATATAACCAAAACAACTTTCTTTTTACTTTTCCACTATCTTGATCAATAACGATATATTGCATTCCTCTCGCGCAATCTTTATCTATTAAGTAAGATAGTTGATTTTTAACAGATACGGTTGGAGAAATATACAACTTGTTCAGTATTTCAAGATTGTAGGCTGTGGATTTTAACCAATGAAATCCGCTATATGTATGCTTATCTTGATCATGAAAATGTCCCGTAAAAATTCCTTTTACTTCAGGTGAACCAAAATTTCTATTAGTAATTATATTTTCCCATTCTTGTCTTATATAATCTGGAACCATCCAAGAAGAATAAGGATTAATAGTCTTTGCAAGCTCAGGCGATTCAGACTCAGCTTTTTTTATTTTTTTGTATACAGGGTTTTTATCGTCTTTGTCATCGGCATTAAACTTTGCAAGCCATGGGTCGTCAATTTCAGGAATATGCAAGAAAACATAGGCGTATTTTTGCTTAGAGTTTTTTATGGTTTCTGATAATTTGCTCATTCTTAAATATTCTGTAGTTTGTTCTTTTGCTTTAATGCTACCATCTACATTTAAAAATGTTTTTAGAGAACCGGCATTTTTAAAAAATGAATTATCAAAACCTGTAACAAACAAGTTGCCCTTAGTATAAGTTCCCGGTATTGAATTTGATGTTATTTTATCTTCAGACTCAAGTCTAAAATCAACAATTCTTATACCAGCTTTTTTCATTTGTGGAAGTGTTTTTAGCTCATCTAGAAACTCTTTGTAAAATTTAATAGTGTCTGGTTGATCTTCGTATATATCGTTGTTTCCTGGTACAAAGAGCCAAGTTTTTACTTCCGAATCTTGAAGTAATTTGGTCAATTCTTGTAATGCTTCATCCCATTTTTCTTGATCTTTTACTAATGCAAATATTTCGCCATCTTGAGTAAATTTGAACGCCTCGGTGTTTTTAGAAAATGGTTCTAATTTTAGTAGTTTTTCAATACCAAGATCACCACTCATCAGGATAAAATCCAATTCTTCTTGACCTTTGCTTTTGAGATCGATGTTAATATCATTAGCTTTTTCGATTGCTAAATAAAAATACACCAAAGAGTTTCTGCTTTCTTTGTCACGATGATTCGCTTCAAAGATGTGAGGATCTGTTATTTGAACAAATTTCAAATTTTGAGCAAAACTACTATTTATGCCAGAAAGTAATAAAAATGATATGAGATAAAATGATATTTTAAACATAAGTTAATTTTAATTAGTTAATTAAAATAACATAACTATATTTTAATATAACGTCAAGCAAAAAGTTAAAAAACAATTATATTTGTTAGTAAACTTTACTTTACTAAATCAACTGAATTATCACGGCTACCTCATGAACATGAGGTAAATTTCATTAATATTAAATCGATTGTACTATAGAATTTAGTCTGAAATTGGGATAGTTAATTTAGAGCGAAGCTGCGCAGCCAAGACTCGCTAAATTGATATCATCCCATCTTCTCTTCAAGCTAAATTACTATAATTAGATGTAAGGGGTATTAATGGAAAGCGAGAAAGATTTTTGGTGATTCTGGCGAGAGAGATAAAAAATATGTTCTTTTTCATCTAATTTGATTCGTTTGTATTTTGTCATTGCAACACTGTATATTGATAAAATCAATATACAGTGTTGCTCTAGACTTTTTGAACTTGCAAAATGTTAATGGCATCATAGTGTCTGAAATCTAACTTTTCGCACCAAGTTTTACCAATTCAAATTACTATAATATCAGCATTATCACTGTAATGCCGTAGAAGCTAAATATTTTGAGCTTATGGAAACGGTTTGTACAAATTGATATTATAGTTAGTGCAATTAACCCTGGATATGAAATATCAAGCAATGGTCCCAAAATAGAAGCAATACCGTCGAAATCAAGTAAGGATATGGCAAAAGATGCTATGGTTGTTATAAGCAGTACCAGAGGAAAACGCTTATAGCCAATAAAACTAAATGAGCACAGATATTTGGCATAGATGCTATTAAGTGCAACAGCTGTGGTTAAACATGAGAAAATTATAATAATCGCAATTACCAGGGCTCCATTATGTCCTAAAAGATGATTTGCTATTGCTGGTAACACTAATTCACCTGGGAGATCGTGTGCTAAGTTTTTGTAATGAGAGCCTAGATACACAAAACCCAAATATATTATACTAAGCAGAATGGCGCCAAAAATACTCGGGCCAAGTGCAGCTTTAATGATGGATTTATTATCTTTATCTGGGAATAAAGCTTCAATTTGTTTAAAGATCAAACTTGCGAAGAAAAATGACGCAAACAAGTCCATTGTAGCATATCCACGAAAAAATCCGTCAACGAAGTTATTAGCAAAAACTTCGTTATTTGCTGTAATTGATTCTCCTTTGTAGAAGCCAATAACAATTAGCCCTAGTAGAAAAAATAATAATATTGGAGTCAGGACTTTACCCAATATGGCAAACATTATTTTGTCGTTTAGGCATACTATGTAACATAAAACACAAAAAATGATACTAAAAGCCAAGAGGGGTATATCGTTATATAAGAACTCTAAACCACCGTGAGCAACAGTAATGCATCTTGGTATTACGCCAAATGCCCCTAGCAGAGAGAGTGTAAAAAGGGGAATAGCGTAGTTAGCTATTGTACCAGCTTCTGCAAAGAATTTATTATAATCTCCTTGATAAAGCTTAATTACAAAAAGTCCAAGGAAAGGCAATATGATTCCTGTCAGGAAAAACCCACAAAAACCTGCAAGCCAATTGTCAGAGTTATTAACTCCAACCATAATAGGAAAAACTAAGTTTCCAGAACCAAAGAACATTGAAAAAATTGAAAATCCGTATAAAAAAATATGTCGATTCATAGCAAATACTCCCGTAAAATAACCTGTCGCTCTTGAACAAAGAGAGACATTAAAAAAATAAATATGTGAAGTAAAAAATAGGGATGTTTGTGGCTAGCCAGCCACAACGACAAAAAGGACAACAAATTGTTGCTTCGAGATAAAAGATTTAAAATTTTCTAACATCATCATCAGACAACCTAAAAACAACAAAAGGGAGAAACCAAACCAGTTTCCCCCATGATACTATTAATGTGAGTAATACTCAACAATTTTTCCAAAATTTGGTTCAAATGGGTAAGGAATGTCCGAGATCATAGGAACTCTCATAATTTCACCAGACATTTTGCCTGGATCCACTGAAAGATACTCTGGTACAGTTCTTTCTTGTTTTTGTGCAGTTTCAACAAATGTTGGTATTTGCTTAGAGCGATCTTTTAGTTCAATTTTATCACCAACGTTAAGTCTTTGACTTGGTATATTAACTTTCTTACCATTAAGTCTTATGTGGTTATGAGACACTAACTGCCGTGCTGCAAATATAGTAGGAGCTAAATTCATTCTGTATACGATCATGTCCAGTCTTTGCTCAAGTAGGCCAGCAAAATTTTCTGCCGTATTACCCTTCATCTTTGCTGCGAGTTTGAAAGTATTGCTGAATTGCTTTTCTGTTACTCTACCGTAGTGAGACTTCAGAATTTGCTTGGCTTGTAAATGCAAACCATAATCAGAGGTTTTAACTCTCCCAGTCGGGCCATGTTGCCCTGGTCGATAATTCTTAGTATGGAAAGGATCTTTACCATCTCCCCAGATGCTTGTACCTAACCGTCTACTAACTTTGTATTTTGCTTTAATAATCTTTGTCACTTAACTACACCTTATTACAAGTTTAAGACTGTTCGAGTGGGCAGTATATAAACAGTTTGATCAAAAGTCAAACTCATTTTTATACTATAATTTCTTATCTGGAACTATGTACAGAGGGGTCTTACAAGACTTGCTATTTTTTTATGTTTAGTCGTTTTTGGACTTCTTGATATGCAGCAATTACCTTTTCTGGGTTATCTTGGGCCACTTCATAGCATAGTTTTTCATTAGACTCCATGTCCCAGAGCTTACAAGTATCAGGCGATATTTCATCAACTAACATTGACATAAAATCATCGCCATTGAAAACTCTGCCAAATTCAAGCTTTATATCCACCATGCGAATTTGAGCAGTGGCAAAAAGCCCCGCTAGAAAATCATGTATCCGTATAGCTTTATTTTTCATCTCTTTGAGCTCGTATTTACTCATCCATCCAAAGCTAATAATTTGAAACTCATTAATGATCGGATAATTCAATTCTTTATTTTTGATTCTAAAGTCAATTATAGGAGAGTCAAAAACAAAGCCATCTTCCATACCAAAGTCTGTAACGTACCTGCCACAGGCCAAGCTGCATAGATGTACTTGAATGGGGTATACATCTACAAACTGGACTAATTGTTGGCGCATATTAGTTTTTTCAATCAAGTGATTATCGATGCCAATCATGTCAAGTTTTTGCATGATATATGCAGAAATGCTGTTGTTTATTACTCCTTTTCCTGAAACTTCAATTGTTTCATCCTTGGATAGTTTTAAAGTATCATCGAAAGACATGATGAGAGCATAGTCCTCATCTGATTGGTAAAGAGTTTTGGTAGATCCTTTGTAGATTTTTTCTTTCATCGTTATAGCCAATTTGTCTTAGTAAGTAGCTCCGTAAATTTAACCAGTCTCAGCTTGTGTTTAGGTTAGACCAGGCTGCACAAGTCTACGCACTAACTACCCATATTTCATAAGTTAATTTACTGTACTAATCTTCTGTAGATTAGAATATAGAATGAAATATGTATTTAATAGTGATCCAGCTTGCTAGAACTGCGCCGATGGCTATAAGTAACCCAAGTACTGTTATAAAAAATCCTACAATAATGACTAGTCCATCTCTATTTAAAAGACCTAGAGCCATTACTGCAATGCCCAGGGCTGGAATAGCATTAGTCAGTGGAATTGGTAAAGCTATAGAAAATGCTGCAAGAAAGCTTATGAAGCCGATAAATTGTTCGCAATAAACTGATTTGGCAAATGAAAATCTAGGTTTAACATATTTTTCAACAGATATAAGTCTAGGAACAACTTTGTCGCTAATAGCCTTCAGGGTGGAATTTTTAAGCCCGTAGTCATTAATTTTTTGAGGCAGGCTAACTTTTTTATTACCAAGAAGCATTTGAATGGATAATATCATCAAAGGTATTCCCATCACAGTCGTGAATCCAGGTGGATAGGGTAGTGGAATCGCAACGGGCAAAGAAAAAAATATCATTGCAAGCAAAATACCATTTTCATGAAAATCTTCCATTAACTCTGAAATCTTAGTCTTGCCACCTATTGGTTTTTTTCCAATTTTCTCTAATGTTTCTGAAACAAAGGCGGTATCTAGTAGTTTAGGTTGTCTGTTTTTAAACATATACTTAATAGAGATTTATAATTTGCAGATTACATTATATTACTATTAGCTCTAAAGATACAGTTATTTCAATGAATATCTGTCTATAAGATTGGCAGTTATATCATATTTTTGAGATCCTATAATTGATAAAGTTGGCCTGGAGGAGAATATTTTTTCAGCACTTTTTACAAGGTCGTTATTTTGAGTAGAGTTTATAATTTTCATTACTTCTTTGACAGTGAAATATTTTCCAAAAAGTGAAAAATTCTTGCCAATTTCTTCTGATTTATATTCTGGCCTTTCTTCGGCCATATAAATATTTGACTCTATCTGAGACTTTGCTCTTGCCAACTCTTCTTCTGAAATATTTGTTCTTATTTTATCAATTTCACTGCTTATGTTGTTCAGTAAACTCTCAACATTACTATGATCTGTTGCTGCATGAATGCTAAAAATTCCGCTATCACTATAAGAATTCAACCAACTGCCAATACTGTAGGCTAAACCAAGCTCCTCTCTTATTTTCTGAAATAATCTTGAAGATAATCCTCCACCAAAAATTATTGACAAGATTTGTGCATGATAGAATGTTTCAAGATCGGTATAAGGTACACCTTCAAAACCTAGTGCAATAGTAGTTTGTTCTAGGTCTTTTTCCATAATTTCTATTCCTCCGTCATATTTAGCTCTCGTACATGATCGCTTTTCAGACTCAGAAAAAGATGAAAACAACTGCTCAACTAGACTAACGGCATCACCATGATTAATTTTCCCTGCAATTGAGATCACAATGTTGTTGGCAGTATAGTGCTTACTCATATAGCTGGTAAACGTAGATTTGTCAAACTTAGCAATATTCTCTACGGTGCCAAGAATTGATCGCCCAAGTGGCTGGTTGGGGTATGCTAGTGTGTAGAATTTTTCATATACCAAATCATCTGGATTGTCTTTAACCTCAGCTATTTCTTGTGAAATTACGCTGAATTCTTTGGTGATTTCATCAGAATTAAACACTGAGTTTTGTAAAATATCAGCTAAAATAGTCATAGCTTGTTTGGTATGTTGGCTTAGCACTTTTGTATAGTAAACTGTATTTTCTCGGCTAGTATAAGCGTTAAAATGCCCACCAATTGTATCAAACTCTATGGCTATTTCTGTGGCTGTTCGATTACTTGTTCCTTTGAACGCCATATGCTCAAGAAAATGAGAAATCCCAGATTCCTGTTCTGATTCGTATCTGCTTCCTACTTTGACTATGACGTTGATTGTTACAGAGTTTACATGCTCCATAGAGTAAGTAACAACGTTTATCCCATTTGATGTTTTGCTTTGAAGAAAACTCATTGTTTAACAATCTCCTTTAGTATATTTGAGAGTTTTTTTGAAACTATTTTTATATCATATTTTTCTTTAAGCTGTGAGTATGCCATGCTTGATAGTTTATGTGCCATTCTAGGGTCAATTATTACTCTTTCCAATTTATTGTATAAACTTTGGCTTGATTCGATATCGGCGAGTAGCCCATTTTTCCCTTCTGCTATGATCTCTGAAGGCCCTCCAGAAAGCGTTGCAACGATGGGTTTAGAGTGCTCCATTGCTTCTAGAAGAATGATACCAAATGGCTCTATGATCGAAGGAAGACAGAAAATATCAATTTGTTTAAAAAATTCGTCTTTGTCAGTTACCCAACCAGGAAAAACAACTAATTTTTCTAAATCAAGTTCTTTAACCTTTCTCTCAAGAATAGCTCTGTCTTCTCCATCTCCACCGATTAAAAGAACTATATTGTGACCAGATTTTTTTAACATAGAAAATGCTTCGATCAAATAGACAAAACCTTTTTTGCTAACAAATCTACCCAAAGCTCCAATTACAATAGGAGAGCTATATTTGATAGGGTTATAGCTATGCTTAATTCTTGTCATATTGGGCAAGCTAAGCAACCTTTTTTCCCCAATGCCATGTTTGATTAAATGTTCTTTAAGTTCGTTAGTTAGAGCGATAACGTAATCACATTTTTTCAAATATTTATAACTATAATTATGAGACACACCAATAATTATAGTTTTTCTTTGCTTAAATGCTCTAGCAAAATTAACAGCTCTATTGCCATGACAAATAACGACTTCTGGCTTGTAGAATGCAATAAGAATCCTGAGGATTATTTTTGAAAAAATACACCACTGCCCTATGTTTGGTAAAGTGTAATTACTTTTTAGCAGCTTGTTAATTTTTGCGCTCATGCTTGAGATATTGATCACTTCATGACCATGCATTTTTAGTGCCTCAGAGTAATCAAGATAGGCCTGTTGAATTCCTCCAAGGTCTCTTGACATCATGATATTGAATATGCGCATTTTTATAATGTAGCTCCATGCTGAATCTATAGTAAATCACATTGAATTAGGTGCAAAACTTGTCATGGTTATGGGAATGGTGTAAGGCATAAATTGGTCATCCTGAACTTGATTGAAGCTTGAGCTTGCCTCTGGCCTAGGATCTCTCTCCGCCTACTGAAACCACCGGGTCAAGCCCGGGATGACTTCTTTCTGGGTACCTCCCAAATGGTCGCTCGCCATGACGGCATTGTGAAATTTAATCACCTAATTCAATGCGGTTTACATATAGACGCTAATTAATTTAATCATTACAAGACTTAACAACTTTAAGTAATTCAGGCATTGTAACGGTTTGCTCAATCCCAGTATCCAAATCTTTAAGCTTATAACTATTGGTAGTTAATTCTTGAGTGCCAATAAATATAACATATTTTGCATTGACCGAAACTGCTGCTTGGAGGCGTTTACCTATTTTTCCATCAAGCTCGAGTATAGCTGAAATATTTGTTTTGCGTAATTGATTAATCAATAAAACTGAATAATCCAAGCACTCATCTCCAATAGGAATAATATAAACCGGGCGTTCCTGTTCTAGAGAAAATTTACACATCATGGCCAAGCGTTCTATTCCTGCCGCAAAACCAATTGCTGGAATTTCGTCCTCTCCCATAAGCGTTGCAAGGCCATCATATCTTCCACCTGCAAGAACCGTGCTTTGCGCCCCAAGCTTTGAAGTTGTGAATTCAAACGTTGTATGTGAGTAATAGTCTAGACCCCTCGCAAGCTTCGGATTTATTACATAGTTTACACCTAAATTATCTAAATGGTTCCTTACTTGTTTGAAATAATCTTTTGCTTCATCGGAGTAAAAATCAGAAATTACCGGTGCGCCCCGCGAAATAAGCCTGTCATTCTCATCCTTTGAATCTAATATTCTCAAGGGGTTTTGTTCCAAGCGTTGTTTGCTATCAGTTGATAAATCGCTTAAATATTTTTTGAAGTAGGCAATTAAAGCTTCATTATAAGAGCGTCTTGTGGATGGACATCCGAGTGAATTTAGCTCTAATGTAAGATCTTCTAATATGCCAAGGTTACTTAGAAAATGAGTAGCTAAAATTATTGTTTCTGCGTCAGAATAAGGGTTAGATGCCCCTATATATTCAAAATTTACCTGGTGAAATTGACGCTGTCTTCCCTCTTGCGGCCGATCATAACGAAATAATGGACCGCTAGAGAATAATTTTAATGGCAATTTCTGTTTCAATCCGTTCGAGATAACAGCTCGCATTACGCTTGCAGTAAATTCTGGCCGTAGAGCTACTAATCTTCCCTTTTTATCGGCAAAACAGTACATTTCTTTACTAACCACATCAGACGTGTCTCCTAATGTTCGATCAAACACACTGGCAGATTCTAATATTGGTGTGCTAAAGCCATCATAACCGTATAATTTTCCAGTTTGGAGGGCTATGCTTTCGATGTGCTTAGCAATACGCCACTCACGTGGCAGTAGGTCTTTCATGCCTCGCAAGGGCGCTAAATCACTTGACATGAAATTTCATCATCAGTTTTGTTTTGCATTAGGCATTTCTTTCAGAAACTTAACCACACGTTCGTCTGTTAGTAAGTCTAAAATTCCTTTACCATTTACTTTGAATTCAAAGTTTTCTAGATTAAAGCTGGCGCTTGATTCGAAATTATCTTCTTCTTTTAAGCTATCCTTCTTATCAAAAGCTGATAAAAATTCCATTCCATTGTTTTTAATATTTTCTACTACAAGGTTAATATTGTTTGTATCTATATTTTCTCGTTGTATTAATAGCTTTACACCTCCTTCATATAGATCTGAGATTCCTGAGATCAAAATTTTTGGTGTAACTAGTTTAAAATTACCATTATATTTCTGTTCTTTTATAGACCCATCTGAATTGATATTAAAATTGTCTATTATGAACTCTAAAGAATGATTTGCATTACGAGATGTCACATCATAGTCGATGTTGAATGAAAAATTTATTTTTTTAGTATCTAGATATTTGTCTAACAAACCCTTTAGATCTTCTGATGAAAAAGTTTGGTTAGTTTGACTAGTAATAGAGTTTGCAAGCTCAAGAAGCAACCCAGCAATATCTTTCTTTTGAGTGTCAGTATAACTTTTTGTTAAAAGCATATTCAAATCTGATGTTACGGTGTTTCCGTTACCGGCTAGCTTATAGTTGAATGAATCCAGTGTATAAGAATTACCGTAAGATTCTTTAATAGCAAGAAGATAGTTATCTGAGGTAAAGCTAAAATTCTTGTATATTTCAATAGGCTCCAATTCGCCCTTTAAAGCGGCAACGATATTTTCAACATGTTTTTTATCTAGTTTAAGAGAAGACTCCGAATTGTAATCAATCGGGCCTAATTTGTTAAGAATTTTGCCATAATACTCTTCAATTTTTTCAAATCTCTTATCAAGATTATTCTGTTCTTGAGCTAAATTCGGTACCAACTCTTCAAACATATATTTAAAATATTTTGACTCTGGGCTTGACTCAATGCCATCTATGTCAAGTTTGAGATCAGCATTATAAAAACCATCTTTATCCAATTTGCTGATTAAGCTTATGTTCGATTTTTTTAAATGAGAAATCTGGGAATTATCACTTGCAAAATAGGCCTTAGCTTCACCAGAGCTTATAAGGATATTAATGTCCTCAAATTTATTGCTAAGTAACGGCCTGTTGAATTCAACTTTCTTGTCCTGAGCTGTAAAATATATTTCTGTTTTGCCGCTCCCACTTTTGAACTTATCGCTTATAAATCGGGCAACTATTTTATCATTGAATGGGTTATAACATGCAACTACTTGATCACTAAACATTTTTAGTGACTTAGATTTAGGAAAAATAGTAACATCTTTAAGAGTAATTTTAAATTTGAATTTTTCAATAATAGCGGAATCTGTGTCCGCATTTACTATATATTCGCTACCCTTAATCCTTGGCAATATTTCATCTTTTGCAATTTGTTCAAATTTAGTTGCCAAATAAACCCATGCAATTATGGAAGCGGCTACCAACAATCCCAAAGTAATACTAATTTTTCTCATGTTCAACTTACACCTGTTTTTAATCAAAATTTTTTGTCATTTTCGCTCAAGGCGAAATCTAGTCTTTTAGCCTGTTTACCCTGGATTCCCGCCTCCGCGGGAATGACATCAAAAACCTTCTACTCAACTTCCATGAACGGATACAATTTTCGACTTATAGAAATTTGCATATATATAAGCTCATAGAGAATATAAAGGCAAAGACTGCGTACATCAAGTATATTCTTTAAGTCTTATCTAGAGAGAACTAAAGAGATTCTTCAATAGGTTTCTTTTTGAGAAGCGAAGTTCTAATTACATAAACTACAAACACAACAATAAACCAATAAATTAGCAGCTCTCCAGTAAACATCAGTTCCCCTTCCTTTGAAATAATCTGCTTAAATAGCAAATATACGCAAGCAAGAAGGCCTACTGGGGCAATAACAAATAAAGCTGGGCACTTAAATGAACGCACGACCTCTGGCATTTTTACTCTAAAAAGCATTACAACCATCATGATAACTATATAGTCGATTAACGCTCCCATGCTGGACATTTTTGCAATTACTTCGAGCGGAACTAGACCAGCGAGCACGGCAATAAGTCCAGAAAAAATCAGTACAGAGATATACGGACTATCATACTTTGGATGTATTTTTGCAAAGCATTTAGGCATTAATCCATCTCTTGCCATTACATAAAAAATACGAGATTGAGCGTATATATTCATCATTACCACAGTAGTCATACCGCAGATTGCGCCAGTAGCTACAATAGCTGAACCAATTTTGCTGTTGTTTACGGCCAGCGCATGTGCCAAGGGTTGGCTATTATCCAGGAGTGCAAAAGATACAATACCAGTAGCAAGTCCGCCTACGATGATGTATAGAACGGTAGAGAGAACAAGAGAGCCTATAATACCTATTGTCAAATCTTTCTTAGGGTTTTTGCACTCTTCTGCAGCTGTGGCTAAGGCGCCAAAGCCAGTAAAGGCAAAAAACAGAATTGATGATCCAAGCAGTACATCATCAAAACCGTATGGCATAAAATTATCCCAATTTGTGATTTCAAAATGAGGCGCTGCTACGAATACAAAAACACCAATTGCAGCCATTTTGATGAATACCAATATAGCATTTACGCGTTTGCTGTCTCGAGTCCCACGGTATAGCAAAAAAGCTACGAAAGCTACGATTAGTATCGCCGGAAAATTAACTATCCCACCATTTAATGGCCCAGCGGTATAGGCTACGGGAATGTGTACCCCACCAGCTTCTAGAATACTAACAGCGTAGCCAGACCATGCCGTAGCAACAGCACTTGCTGCAACACTTAGTTCTAGAACCATAGCACCGCCAACTAACCAGGCAAAAAGCTCACCAAAAGCGACATAAGAATAGGTATAGACGCTACCAGATGTTGGTAAAAAACTCGCGAGTTCTGTATAGGCAAGGGCAACGAAGATACAAACAACACCAGCAATTGCATAAGAGACCATAACAGCAGGACCGGAGTACTTAGCTGCAACAAATCCGGTAAGAGCAAAAATGCCTGTTCCGATGATACCACCTAGGCCAAGTAGCACAAGGTCGTAAGCTGTAAGGGTTTTGGCGAGGCCACTAGTGTTGCCGGCTTCCCTAACTGATTCAAAACTCTTTTTCGTTAGATAGCTCATTAGTTTTTGTACCTTAGTTAGTTAATTTCTCTTGTTATCCATCCACCACCAAGCATCCTGGTTTCATGGTAAAAAACGCATGCTTGTCCAGGTGTTATAGCTTTTTCTTCTTCAAGAACGATTACTTCGATTTGCCCATTATTCACCATATTCAACCTTGCTTTTACCCCAAGGGTAGTTGACCGAATTTTAGCAGTCACTTCAAGATTTAGCGGAGACAAGTCGGTTGCCAACCAGTTCACATCCTTGAGTAAAAATTTTGTTTTAACAAGAGAAGATTCCGGACCAACATAGACTGTATTTGTTTCTGGGTCAATTTTTATTACATATATAGGTTGACCGAATGCGATACCAAGACCTTTTCTTTGACCAACAGTGTAAGCTATAATGCCCTTATGTTCGCCGAGGTCGTAGCCGTCGATATGCACAAACCTGCCTGGCTTACTTGCTTCTGGACGAATTTTGTTAATAACATCACGATAATTGCCATTTGTTACAAAACATATGTCCTGGCTGTCTGGCTTATCGGCAATCTCTAATCCAAATTCTTTAGCAATTTTTCTGGTTTCTTGTTTGCTTTGGCCACCAAGGGGAAACATTAGATAATCAAGTTGTGCTTGAGTAGTTGAGAATAAAAAATAACTCTGATCTTTTTCTTCACTGACGCCTTTATGAAGCTGGGCAATGCCATTATTGACAATTTTCTGAACATAATGACCTGTAGCTAGAGCATCAGCATTTAATTCTTTTGCAGCCTTCAAAAGATCGTTGAATTTTACCGATTGGTTACACCTAACGCACGGCAAAGGTGTTTCTCCGCGCATATAGCTGTCAACAAAATCGTTGATTACTTCTTGTTTGAATGTACTTTCATAGTCAAATACGTAGTGAGGGAATCCAAGTTTGTCGGCCACTACTTTAGCGTCGTATATATCTTGGCCAGCGCAACAAGCTCCTTTTTTTTGCGTCACCACGCCGTAATCATATAGTTGCAGTGTGATGCCTATTACTTTATGTCCAGCTTTATGCATCATAGCAGCAACGACTGAGCTGTCAACGCCTCCGGACATTGCAACTACGATGGTTTTCCTATCTGTAGACATGAGATTAATACAACGCTTAATAAAGTTGCGAGATTATATTAAATTTTATCAATAAAAGCAAGTTATGTATATTTTGAAATTTGTCGCTTGTAGTAACTTTAAATTTAATTTACAGTAGATACTACCAATCTTAAATAGAATTTTGACACGGTTTTAATTACTATAAACTAGTTTAGTTGACATTAATTATTTGTTTTATTTGCATATTAACAAACTGAGGTTTTTTATAATTTTAATTTAATAAATAAGGATATTAATAAACTAGATGATACTAGCAGATATACAGCTTTTATGGAGGCTATTTATGTAACTAGGCATAATTGATCCAGAGAGTGATAGGTATAAGGAATATGTCAACTAAATAAAATAAATTCAATATCGCAACTAAAAGTGGGCTACGGTTTCGTGAGGGCCTAAATTTTCTTGGCCTTTTATCAACCAAAGCCTGTTTTTAGGGAAGTCCAATGTAATTGGAATACACTTCATGATAAAAAAATCTAGATATTTATCCGTAATTTTTCTTTTTGAGATGCATAAGGTTAAAATTGAAACTTAGCGTTAATTGTTTATGTGGGAAAAAATGAGCAAAAATTCTAAGAGTCATAATGAACCTTATAATCCAGGTTGGAATGATGAACAAATCGCTATTATCCGTGATGTTTTAAGTGGTAAGTATTTAAATCTTGTATCTGGAGGAAAGGAGACTATTACAAATGGAGATCCCAATTTTTTAAAAACGTTTGTATACACAGACTACAATGCAAAGCAACCTAACCCTAACGCAACAAAACAATTTTTTGCAAATGAAGCCGCAAAAGATTCTTATCTGGCAAAACTAAAGCATGTGTTTGACGACGCTATAGAAGGTGATAGAAAAACTCTGAAGGAGCACGAAAAAAATTCTTCTACAGCATACGAAAACCAAAAACATGAAATGATTCAAATGGTACAAAACATGTATCAGCAATTAGATGGTCCTGCAGCAAATATTCATGGAAATGTTCCAGCTGCATCATTTAGGTTTGGTTCACCGTCAAATCCTCTGGATAATCATTTAAAGTTTATCAGTCAGAGATTTACAGAATTGGATGAATTGACACGTAATCATAGAGATACATTTTCGCCGGAAATACACGATATAGCCAGAAATATTATAACTGTAAAATATAATGAGTGTAATACTAAATTGCAGACTGCAATTGCTCAGCAGGATCAAAATGCGATTTTTCAATTTCAAAACGAAAAGGCCATGATTGAGGCAGAATGGACTGAAAACCAGTTAAGGTATGATAGAAAAGAAAATCCAGCTGAATTTGTAAAAATAAAGAATGATGAAATTAATACAAGAGCTCAATGGTTTGCTGATCTTAATAATAAAATTGAAGCCGTAGTTAATTTTGACCAGACTATACAACAATATAAAAGTGCTTCTATTCGTCGAACAGATATGCTTGAGAAAATAAAAACTGAGTTAACGAATCCAGATTCAGCTAGGTATGCAGTAATTCCAAGAGTCAGCGAAAAAGTAACCTCAAATGTTCCGGGCTACCGTGAAGCTTATGAGGATTTTGAGAATAGATATAAAAAATATACTACCATGGAGGATTTTATAAAAAATGATCCTTTAAAACCCTATCCGCATCAAAATCCAAATCGCAAGAAAGAAGAGTTAGAAACTGTTCATGTGATGGTTATAGATGATTTTGTAAACACTAATGATCCATTTTTTAAGTTATTTGGTGGGAAAAAAGAGTTTCAAAATGCGCTACCTAACCCCAAATTGGCCTCTTCTTTAGTAAATGATGAGTTGCAACCTGAAAAGAAAAAGGGAAAAAGAAAAGGTTATAGTGATCATGGGGTACATGTTGCAGGAATTATCTGTGATATGGCTCCAAATGTGAAGATAATACCAGCTATGATGTCTGAGGCAACATATGTTACCCCAGACTATAGTTTAAACCTTCAATATATTAAGAATAATCCATATAAGCCCAAGATTATTAATTTAAGTGGTGGTGGAAATATTAGTGCAGAATTAGTAGAAATACTGACAAAAGACCATATAATAATTAAAGCTTTAGGAAATGATGGATTAGCAACAAATGAAAAAAATGATTTAAGCAATACTTCTGGGGAAACTGTATTATGGAGCAGTATTTTAAAAAATGAAGATATAAAAAAACATATTATACTTGTTTCAAATTTGATGTCAGATGGGGTAACGCTAGACCCAAGCAGCACAATTCCAGGAGGCAACAAATTAATACAGGAAGCAACCGTAGCAGCTAGGGGAAATCAGATAAGTTCTACAACTATTCAAGCTTTATCCGAAGAAGAATTTACAAAGTTGAATAAAGAAGGAGTCTATGAAAATACTTTATATAAAGATTACAGTGGCACATCCATGGCTGCACCTGTTGTTACCGGGCTGGTAGCGCAGCTGATAGGAAGATATCCAGATTTATCCCTGGAAGAAGTGGTAAGTGTAGTTAAAGGCAGTTGTAACGGCAATGACAAAGAGCGTCATTTAGTAGGAAACGGTGCTATAGACTATACCAAAGCATATGAGATGGGAATGGCTCTAGAGAAGCAGAAGCTCAAAGGCGTATCAACTGAAGTGGAAGTGGAGACAGGGTCAAAAGAGAAGCCAGCTATTGCTGCTGCTAAAGAAATTGGCAAGAATATTGCTTCTAGCCAAGATAATGCGGTGAAGTCTGAGTCCGTAGGTAAAGGTAAACAAAGTCCTAGAGTTAGCCCAAGCTACAGGTCACAGTAGGATCTTGCCAAATCCAATAGGTGTACTAGAGGTAGAGTATGAGTTTTTGATACGCTCGAAAACTTATACTCTACTCATTAATAATGAAGAATTGTTACCAACTGTATTTTTAGTAGTGACAGTGCAAAATTTGGAATCTCCTTGATTAATACTCAATAATAATATAGAAGTTCTATAAAAATATATTATTTAGTATGAATTATAGTTTCGTAAATCTTGTCGCAGCAATTGTTTTATCGGTTGCAATTATCTTTGGCTGGCAGCATTTTTTTGAAAAACCAAGGCTATCAAAGCTTGCAGAGCAGAACACGGTGTATAATCAGCAAATGGGCAGCTTAAAAAAGCAAAGCGCAGATGTTGAAAAAGAAGTGTCCGTAGATCGTCAGCAGGCAATTACAGCTAACTCTCGTGTGCAGATAAAATCTGAATTGTTATCTGGCTCTATTTCTCTAAAAGGGCTTCGATTTGATGATTTGACTCTATTAAAGTACAGGCAAGAGATTGGTGAAAATAGTCCGGCTGTTGAATTATTTTCTCCTTCCAATTCAGAAAATTCATATTTTGCTGAGGTCGGTTGGTGGGGTAAGGATAAAACAGTGACTTATCCAGACTCTACAACTAACTGGAACTCTGATAGTGCCAAGCTTGTAGCTGGTGGTAGTGTTAATTTGTACTGGATCAGTCCAGAAAAAGTTAAATTTAATGTATCGATATCATTGGATGAAAACTACTTGTTTAGTATAAAACAGTCGGTTGAAAATCATTCTGCTAAACCAATCTCTATTCAATTTTACGGTTTGATCAATAAAACCCATGAAAACAAACCCGACAATATGGTTAATATTTTGCACCAGGGTATGATTGGGGCAATTAAAGGAGAGCTACAGGAATATACTTACGATAAAATTAAAGATGAAAAAAAGCATGGCTTCAATGGAGAAGTGAATTGGCTAGGAATTACCGATAAATATTGGCTTGCTGCGTTCGTGCCTGATAAAGCCGAGCAATATATAGCTAATTATAATTTTGCCATAAAGCAGGGTAAAGATAAATACCAGTCTGATTTTATTACCAATGAAAAGTTGATTGAGGTTGGTGGTAGTTTTGAGTTGACGCACCGTTTATTCGCTGGGCCTAAGAAGGTTGATCTGCTTGATAAATATGAAGAGCAGTATAATATCAAACTATTTGATAGGGCGATTGATTTTGGCTGGTTCTATATACTTACAAAGCCTATCTTCAATGCTATGAATTATTTCTATAGCTATGTTGGTAATTTTGGTATCAGCATCATGATTGTGACCATCTTGATTAAACTTGCGATGTTTACGTTGGCCAATAAGTCGTACCGATCCATGAAGAAAATGAAGAAGCTTCAGCCAGAAATGGAGCGCTTGAAGGAATTATATGCTGATGATAAAGCAAGATTAAATCAGGAAGTGATGTCTTTATACAAGAGAGAGAAGGTTAACCCAGTTTCCGGCTGTTTGCCTTTGCTAGTTCAAATACCGGTGTTTTTCTCCATATATAAAGTACTCTATGTTACGATCGAAATGAGGCATGCGCCATTTTTTGGATGGATTCATGATCTCTCTGCTCCAGATCCGACTACAATCTTTAACTTATTTGGACTTCTGCCCTTTACTCCACCATCATTCCTGATGCTCGGTGTCTGGCCTCTGTTTATGGCAATGACAATGTTCTTGCAGCAAAAAATGAGTCCGCAGCCAACCGACCCAGTGCAGGCTCAGGTAATGAAATTTATGCCTCTGATGTTCTTATTTATGTTTAGTGGATTTCCTGCTGGTTTGTTAATATATTGGTCTTGGAATAATATATTATCTATTGTCCAACAGGTTTATATAAACAAACTGGATACGAATGGCAGCTGACCTTAGTATTAAGATTTTTCGGCAAGAGGCTAAATTTGTAGCTGGTGTTGCAAAGCCTGATCAACTTCCGAAGCTTTTTCTTCCTCAATTTGCTTTTGTTGGTAAGTCAAATGTTGGTAAATCAAGTTTGATCAATACTATATGTAATAGGAAGGCCCTAGCTAGGGTGTCTCATACTCCAGGGCGTACGCAGCAAATCAATTTTTTCTCAATAGCTGACAAACTTATGCTAGTTGATTTACCTGGGTATGGGTTTGCGAAAGTCTCGGCTAATCAAAGGATTGGTTGGGGTAAATTGATAGTTTATTATTTGCAAAATAGCGATTCTTTACGAATGGTAAATTTGTTGATTGATGCCAGAAGAGGTATAAAAGAGAATGATATTGAGATTATGCATTTGCTTAAATCTTGTGATAAGGAGTTTCAGATAATTTTCACAAAAGCAGATAAAATCACTGCAATAAGCGAATTCACTACTCAGATGCGTGGGCAGCTAACCGACTTGGGGTTTGCTAGTAATATAATAATTACTAGCAGCAAAAATGGGGCTGGAGCAAAAGAATTGCAAGGCAGTATGCTTCGAGAGCTTTAGGAAATTTCCTTTTCATGGCTTAGCTCTCCGCTCAATGTGCTGACAGAATCCTTGGGCTCGTCTACCGGAGTATCTTCTGACAGGTCTCGCAAAAGTATTTCGCATTTTTTCGATTGTTCAAAATCTAAGCCACTTCTGGGGGAGCCGACAAAGAAATCACCGTAGTAGCTGCCCGGTGCAGATTTGCTGATAATAGGGATATTTGGCGTTTTTTGCAACATTTTTTGCGATATTGGTATAGGTTCACTTCTTGTTATTATTAATGGGTTTAGCGCTTTTTTAGACATAAAATCTTCTCCCAGCTAATTACACAACTTTAATGATATTTTTACTTCAGGAGAAAATCAATCTAAAAATTCTATTTCCAATTGATTCGATTACTTTATTTTTTAAAATTTTGAATACAAAATTACCAGCAAATA
The DNA here is from genome assembly GCA_031414475.1 of Rickettsiales bacterium. Lineage (GTDB taxonomy): Bacteria > Pseudomonadota > Alphaproteobacteria > Rickettsiales > Rickettsiaceae > Megaera_A. The sequence continues at coordinate 2,835 of JANNVO010000002.1, read as the reverse complement.
TTATGAGTATCGTTACAATAGCACTGTATAGGATGTCAGCTGGATAGTGCATTGCCAGAGTTATACGAGAGACGGCAACAGCAAGAATAACCAGGTAACTCATGTATTTCAAGGGGTTATTCATGTACGGCCATAAGCAGTAAGCAACCAATATACTAAGACCAGTGTGGGCGCTTGGAAAAGATGATAAACAACGTTCTAAATCCGTATTAGCAATGGTAATAAAATCTGTGCTTGTTAGGGAACAAAATGGGCGACTTAAGTTAACTGAAAATTTTAAAGCGGCAAAAGTAAAGCCAAATAGTGCGTAGCAAATACCTATCCTGGTTAGGTCAAAATAACCTGCCATAAAGAAACTTTTCTTGTCGATTGCAACGCGCGTGCGAAAGTAAAAAAGCAAGCATGCTATAAAATAGAAAAAAGCAAAATTTGCAATAAAAAATACATCGGAAATTTTTTGTAAAATGCTAGGGAAGTAGCCGATATTTGTTAACTTGTTTATTGAAATAAACAATGCCTTATTTAAGCCCATCCAGTTGTATAAAAAATATGTCATATAACTTATTTGTCTTGGGTCGAGTTCGTATTCTATCTGCATATAAAACTATAGCAAAATCCTTATTGATGCAATTATTATGGAAGGAAATTTATATCCACTTTAGGTGGTGGAGTTTTTCTTGCATAAAAACCCTTGCCACTAATAAAAAAGTTGAGTATAGTTCTGAAAATTTTCGGTTGAATATAAAAGTCGAGTGGGGTACAATACGCCTCCTTGATGGTTTTTTGTAATTTTTTAAAGAAGAAGTAAATTTAAATGCCAACAAATAGTCAATTGGTCAGATTTGGTAGACAATCAAAAGTCAGAAAAAGCAAGTCTCCTGCGCTTAAGTCAAATCCTTTTCTTAAAGGTGTGTGTGTTATAGTTAAAACTGTAACTCCAAAGAAACCTAACTCAGCTTTGCGTAAAATTGCAAGGGTGCGTTTGAGCAATGGAGAGTATGTAAATGCTTATATTCCTGGTGAAGGTCACAACCTGCAGGAGCACTCGGCTGTATTAGTTAGAGGTGGCAGGGTTCCAGATCTTCCTGGTGTTAAGTATCATATCGTTCGTGGTGCGCTTGATACTCAAGGTGTTAAGGGGCGTAAGCAAGGTCGTTCACGTTACGGTACTTCTTCTAAAGGTCAATAATAATTATTTAAATATAAAAATCGATATAGGTATACAATGTCGCGACGTCATGCAGCTGTAAAGAGAGTAATAAAGCCCGATACTAAATATAAGAGCGTGTTGCTTTCGAAGTTTATTAATAATGTAATGAAAAGTGGAAAAAAATCTCTCGCAGAAAAGCTGGTTTATGGTGCTTTTGCTAGGGTTGAAAAGAAGCATGGATCTGATCCATTCAAGACATTTAATGATAGTATGAACAATGTAAAGCCTTATGTTGAAGTTACTTCCGTAAGGGTTGGTGGTGCTAACTATCAAGTCCCTTCACCTGTTGATGAGAGAAGAGGTTATGCGCTCGCTATACGTTGGCTTATCGATGCTGCGCAAAAGCGTTCTGGTCGAAGCATGATTGAGAAATTAGCTGAAGAATTGTTTGATGCTGCGAATAATCGCGGTGTTGCGATTAAGAAGAGAGAGGATACTCACAAGATGGCGGAAGCTAATAAAGCTTTCTCTCATTTTGCTCAAAGATCCCAACAACAGAGGTAGGTAGGAATGTCTAAGAAGCCGTTAGCTGACGTCCGTAATATCGGTATATGTGCGCATATTGATGCTGGCAAAACCACTACTACTGAACGTATTCTTTATTACACTGGTAAATCCCATAACATAGGTGAAGTGCATGATGGTGGCGCTACTATGGATTGGATGGAACAAGAGCAAGAAAGAGGTATTACAATTACTTCTGCTGCTACAACCTGCTATTGGAATGAGAAGAGAATAAATATTATTGACACTCCTGGTCACGTTGACTTTACTATTGAGGTTGAAAGGTCTCTTAGAGTGCTTGATGGTGCGGTAACTGTTTTTGATGGTGTTGCTGGTGTTGAACCGCAATCTGAAACTGTTTGGCGTCAGGCAGATAAGTACCATGTCCCTAGAATGTGTTTTGTTAACAAGCTTGATAGAGCTGGTGCTGACTTCTTTAGATGTGTACACATGATTTCTGATAGGCTCGGTGCTGTGCCACTTGTTTTACAATTGCCAATTGGTATTGAAGATGAGTTTCAGGGTGTGGTTGATCTTGTGAAGATGCAGTCAATTATCTGGAAAGATGGTTCTCTAGGTGCGGAGTATACCTATGGTGAAATTCCTGCTGACTTGAAAGCTAAGGCGGATGAATATAGGCTGAAATTGCTAGAAACTGCAGTTGAAACTGACGATGCTGTGATGGAAAAATATCTTGCTGCTGAGGAAATATCTGAAGCTGAGTTGAAGTCATGTATAAGAAAAGGCACGATTGCAGGTACGTTTGTTCCGGTAATTTGTGGTTCTGCTTTTAAAAACAAAGGTGTTCAGCCTTTGCTTGATGCGGTTGTTGACTATTTGCCTTCGCCGCTTGATATACCTCCGACCAAAGCTATCAATGCCAAAACTGGTGAGGAAACAACGATTGCGAATTCAGAAGACGGGCCATTTGCTGCTCTTGCATTTAAGATAATGACAGATCCTTTTGTTGGGTCGCTTACATTTGCAAGGATTTATTCTGGTAAACTTTCTGCTGGTTCGTCGGTTGTGAATACTGTAAAAAATCAGAAAGAGCGTGTTGGTCGTATGTTGCTTATGCATGCGAATGATCGTGAGGATATAAAAGAAGCTGTAGCAGGAGA
>JANNVO010000001.1:0-1804 GCA_031414475.1 Rickettsiales bacterium | reverse complement strand
GTAGAAATTGTCGGTGCGTAAGTTGAAGGGCGCCCGATGCCGAGTTCTTCTAGTTTCTTAACCAGCGAAGCTTCAGTGTATCTCGGCTGAGCACGACTGAACCGCTCCGTTGCTCTGAGTTCAGACAGCGGCATCGACTGCCCAACGGCCATCGGCGGCAGAAGGCCTTCTGCTGATTCCTCCGCTTCGTCTTCGTCTTTATCTTCTTGATAGACCTTCTGAAATCCGTCAAATTTCAACACTTCGCCCGAAGCTGTTAGTTCTTCTTTGTTCGTCGAGATCTCAATCTTGACCGTTGTTTTTTCCAGCTCAGCATCGGCCATCTGCGAGGCCATGGTTCGCTTCCAGATCAGTTCATATAACTTTTGCCATTCCCCATCGTTAATGTATGCGGCGTGTGCGTAGGTTGGGCGAATGGCTTCGTGGGCTTCCTGAGCAGATTCGTTTTTATTCTTGAATTTACGTGCCTGGTGATATCTCTCACCATACAATTCGCTCACTGCTTGCTTAATATCACTCTGCGCTGTCTCGCTCAGGCTTACGCTGTCCGTACGCATATAGGTAATATACCCGTTTTCATAAAGCTTCTGTGCGATCTGCATCGTCCTGCCCACACCGTAACCAAGTTTTCTAGATGCTTCCTGTTGCAAGGTCGAGGTGGTGAATGGAGCGGCCGGAGTGCGTTTTCCGGGTTTTACACGAATATCAGTTACTTCATAGTCAGCACCGATACATCCATTCAAAAATATTTCAGCGTCTTGAGCACTGTTCTGTTTCTTGCCTTCGGCCTTGAAAGTTACCTGCTTTCCGGTTATGTCATCGGCAAAAAATAACCCTTCGATCTTGAAATGACTTTCCTGCTCGAAAGCGTTGATCTCGCGTTCGCGATCGGCGATGAGGCGTACAGCGACGCTCTGCACGCGGCCGGCACTCAGGTTCTTATTGCTCGTACTGATCTTCCGCCAAAGCACAGGGCTTAATTCGAACCCCACGATACGATCCAGCACCCGACGAGCCTGCTGGGCCATCACAAGGTTCATATTCACGGTGCGTGGATTATTTACGGCCGCTTCGATCGCAGGTTTTGTGATCTCGTGAAAAACGATCCGCTTCGTAGTTATCGGGTCGAGGCCTAGAACTTCGCACAGATGCCAGCTAATTGCTTCTCCTTCACGGTCTTCGTCAGTTGCGAGCCAGACTTCGTCGGACTTTTTCGCCAAAGACCTCAGTTCGCTCACGACCTTCTTTTTGTCTTCAGAAACTATGTAGCGTGGTTCGAAATCATTCTCGATGTCGATGCCCATTCCCGCCTTCTCCAGATCGCGGATATGGCCAAAGCAGCTATTTACCTGAAAATCACTTCCGAGGATCTTTTCGATGGTCTTCGCTTTCGCAGGGCTCTCAACACTTAGCAGGTTCTTTGACATAAGCAGAAAAAAATACGTCAACACTCCTTATAGTGTTGACGCTTATGACAAGTAACACCTCGCTCGCAACCTTGTCAATGAGAGGCCGTGCATATCGGAAATTTAGTCAATGTCAAAATCGGCTCGTGTTCCGATGATCGACTTCATTCTTCTTTGCGGTCTTTGCGACTTTGCGGGAGAAAATTTCCCGACAAGTGGCAAAGACGCAAAGTAGGAAGGGGCTAGCTCCGCCGAGCGTAATTCTTGCCCGGTAACACACGTATCAAGTCACGAATATCAAGGCTCACAAGTGCGTTGTTCAGATCGCCAAAAGACAAGCCGGTCGACTCGAGCAACACATCTATATGCGTCGCATCGTCCGCTGCGAGCAGTTCCCA